>CAMBPQ010000038.1 GCA_945869735.1 Planctomicrobium piriforme | reverse complement strand
GGAGCCGGTCGGTGGCACGCGCAGACGCCGGGGAATCTTTGCGACTCACGAGCAACGCCCCGTCGGCCAAGCGGGCATCCTGGAGCAAAATCCCGCGGCGGCGAGCATGCCACCGCCGGCGAACCAATCCGGCACCGCATCGATGCCACCGGCATTCCCCGCGCTCGCGCTTGGGGCTTCTTGAAAGTACGGCTCACACCGTTGCACTTCCTGACGGAAGGCGTCAGATCGCCTCGCCACCGCGCTCGCCGGTGCGGATGCGGACACACTCATCCATGGGGAGAACGAAGATCTTCCCGTCGCCGATCTCACCGTGCTCACCAGAACGGCCACCCTTCACGATTGCCGCGATTGTCGGCTCGACGAAATCGTCGTTGACGGCGATCTGGAGTTGCACCTTCCGCAACAGGTTCACCGAGATCTCATGGCCGCGGTACGTCTCCGCGTGGCCGCGCTGTCGGCCGAACCCCTGCACGTCGAGCACCGTAAGCCGAAACACCTCGACTTCCGAGAGCGCCTGCTTGACGCTCTCGAGTTTGCCTGGCTGGATGATCGCAATAATGAGTTTCACATGCAGGTTCCCGGGCGCGTGCTGTGCAGAGCCGGTTCAAGGCTACTCGCGCTCCGCCGCCCACACCAACCACGCGACGATTCCTCCGCCGTGGGAGGCCACTGCGTCGCCGCATGCCGCGGCCTGGGCGAGTAAGGCGGATTACCCACCCAGACCGTGTGCGGCATCCTTGCGGACGGTATGCCAGACGCGGGCGAAGCGCCTCGCAGCGGAGGGCCGGGCGCACCAACCCACATGGCACGTGAGCGACGACTCTCAAACGAGCAAACCCCATGCCGTGCCCGACGGGCGACAGTGGTGACGTGGCTCGGATGACTTTCCGCAGCCAATTGAGCGATCTTCAGGGTGGCCGCGGCCACCGTTCCTTCTCCCCCGTCGGGAGGAGCCGAGCGCAGTTTCCCGGCAGGGGACTGCCCATGGTCGCGGCAGTCGGCTACGGTGCCGGCAAGCTCAGGCCATGAACCGAACCGGCCACTTCCAGGGAGATTCGTGTGGGCGACAGACCTTTGGCGACGGATCTCACACCGCTCATCGGCATGCCTCGTGATGATCTCACGGAGGCCCTCAAGGCGGCCTTCCCAGAGGCCGCGTCAGGGCCGGGGCGCGGCCTGCCGGCGGCCGTCGTCCGCGGCGGCCGCCGGGCCGCCCTCGAAAGGCTGGCCGCGATCGACCCGGTCGCCTACGAGCGCACCCGCAACCACGTCTCGGGCGCGGTGACCATGCTCTCGCCCTGGATTCGACACGGTGTGCTCGGACTCGCGGAGGTCCGCGACGCCGCGCTCGCCCGTGTCGACCGACCCGAGCAGGCCACGAAGCTCGTCTCGGAACTCGGCTGGCGGGACTACTGGCGGCAGGTCCACCTGGCGCTCGGCGACGCGATCAACCGGGACATCGAACAGCCCGCCGCGGTGTCGAAGATTTCCCCGCTCGACCGCCTGCCCGACGACGTCCTCGAAGCCCGCACCGGCATGCGATGCATCGACCGGTTCGTGCAGAGACTGCACGACACCGGCTGGCTGCACAACCACGAACGCATGTGGCTCGCCTCGTGGCTGGTGCATGCCCGCGGCGTCCGCTGGCGGGCCGGCGCCGACTGGCTTCTCGAACACCTGCTCGACGGTGATCCGGCAAGCAACCACCTCTCGTGGCAATGGGTCGCTGGCACGTTCTCCGCGAAGCCATACATTTTCAATCGGGAAAATCTCGGGGCGTTTACCGCCGGGGAGCACTGCCACAGTTGCCCCGTGCTCGGTGCATGCGACGTGGAGGGAACCTACGAAGACCTCGCCGACCGCTTCTTCGTGGCAGGCAGCGCCGCGATCCCCAGGCCGCCACTCCGGATCAGGCCCCGGCAGCCGGCGGCCCGCGCCGCTCCATCCGTGCGGCCGCTCGTCTGGCTGACGCTCGACTCCGCGGCGGCGACGAGCCCGGCGGCCGCGGCTTTCCCGGAGTCGACTCGGCTGTTTGTCGTCGACAACGCGTGGCTCACGGAGGAACGCCCGTCGCTTAAGCGGCTCGTGTTTCTGTTTGAGTGCCTCGCGGACGTACCGGGCGTCGAGATCGTCGCGGGTGATCCGCAGACGGTAGTCCCGACGCGGGCGGCCGCCCTCGCCTGCGATGCGATCGCCGTAGCCGAGACGTCATGCCCGCGGGTACGAACGGCCGCCGAGGCGATCGCCGCCTCGCTCCCAATACGGACGGTGCCGTGGCCAACCTTCTGCGATTGCTCGCGGGTGACCGACCTCGGGCGGTTCTCCCGCTACTGGCAGCAGGTCAGCCGCTCGGCGCTCATGCCGACCCCGGCGTAAACGATGACCAGGGAGGTCCCACTGCGGGAGCGACCGACAGCGACAGGGGGACGGCCGTCCGCGGATGGGAAAACGCGATCGACATCGCCTGCAGCGCCAGCGGGCCGTCCACTCCGCGGCCGTAGAGACGGTCGTTGACCAACGGACACCCGAGCCAGGCAAGATGCACGCGGAGCTGGTGCGATCGGCCGGTCACGGGTTCGAGTTCGACCAGCGTGAGCAGGTCGCCGCAGCCTGCCGTTGAGCCTGCGGCACGCCGCGCACGGGTCCACCACCGCGTCGTCGCCCGACGTCCGCCGATCGGGTCGACCCGCTTCCGCGGCGCGCGGTCGGGATCGTCGGCCAGCGGAAGATGAATCGTGCCCTCATTGGCCGGCGGCGTGCCGTGCACGACCGCGAGATACCGCTTCGAAATAGCCCTCGCCTCGAAGGCTCGGCCCAGGAGCCGCCGCACCTCGCGGGACCGCGATAGCACGAGCAGACCTGACGTGTCGCGGTCGAGCCGATGCACCGCCTCGAGCGGGCCGTAGGAGGCCGCGAGCACGCGGGCGACGTCGGGTGGATCAAGCGGCGTGCGAGCGGGAACACTCGGCATGCCCGACGGCTTATCGACGACGATCAGGTCGTCGTCGATAAAGACGATACGGAGGGCCGAGGCAAGGCGGTCGTCCATGGCCAGCAGCGGGGAAGGTGGTTGCGATCTCAGAGCAGTCCTAGCAGCGATGCCCACCGGCAAAGGACCGTGGCGGGCGCCGCTCCATCGGCGTTGGTGGCGAGCGAACCGACGGGATATCCGGCCCGCTCGAGTCGCCGCCGGTCGTCTTCCAGACGCCGCTGGAGCGGCTCGCTCCCGGCTCCCAGCAGGATCCACTGCGAGTCGCCCGGCTGCGAGGGCTCGATCGTGAATGATCGGGGCATGGTGGCATCGACGACCGCGATGCCGCGGCACACAGCGCCGAGACGTTCGGCGACGAGCCAGGCAAACGCCCCCCCTGCCCCACTGCCGGCGACTGCCACGCGCGCCGGATCGATCGGCCGCTTCGCATGCAGCGACTGGAGGGAGCGGACCACTGCGGGGATGTCGTCGCGACTCCACTGGCGATTGTCCGACGATCCGGGCAGGATGACAGCCACGCCCGATTCGGCGACGGCTGCCTTCCACGTCGCCGCCTCACCGTCCGCGACCGGTCCATGCGGGAGCCCAAGGTAGACAAGCACGGCGACCGCATCGCGACCGCCACGAGGAATCACCGCCAGCGGTGGGTCGGCCATCTCCGCCGCCTCGAGCCGGACAACCCGCACGGCTTCGGCCGGGCCCGTCAGCGGGTCGGCCATCGTCGGCCCGCCCCGCGGCCCGGTATCGGGAACCTCACCGGGCAACGCGGCCAACTCCAGCTCGGCCTGCGTCGGCGTGCCGTCCGCTTCCATCGTCACCAAGACTCGCTGCCCCGGTTCCATGCCCGCGAGAAACCCGGCGAGCGCGGGGGCCGAGGGCTTCACAAGCGGGGGAAGCGCCTCGTCCGTCGCCGCCGCGATCGACATCAGGGTGACACCCGCCGAGAGCCCCGCACGGTCGGCCGGTCCGCCCGGCAACACCCACGCCACCTGTAAGGGTGCCGACTCGTCGTCCTCTGGCACCGCGGTCATGCCGAGCACGGCCCGTCTCCACGGCGGCAGCGTCGCGGCCAGGGTCGCCTTCACCGTCAGCCTCGCGGATTCCCCGGCGGCTGCCTGCCGCTCGATCACGAGTTCGACCTCATCACCTGAGTGCCGTGGCACGAGCCAATGACGCACATCGGCGATTCGCGCCACGGGCCGGCCGTCGATCTCCACAATTCGATCACCGGCGCGCAATCCCGCGCGGGCCGCGGGCGACCCGTGCCGCACCGATGCGAGCACGGGGTCGCCGTTGATCTCGTCACGCGAGCGGTAGCTGATGCCGAGGATTCCGCGACCGAGCGACTCACCACGGGCGAGCCGCGGCAGATCGCGGCGCAGATCCTCGAGCGGCACCGCGAAACCGATGCCAGCGTCGTAGAGCTCGGTGCCGAGCTTCATGCCTGCGGTGTCGGCCGGCAGCGGCGCGAGGACGCCGATCACACGGCCGGCGATATCGACGAGCGGGCCGCCGTAGTTCATCGGCGAGACGGATGCGTCGGTCTGCACCGCGAGCCCCCAGCCGCGGTCGACGGCCGACAGGATGCCGACGGCGACGCTCGGTTCGGCCGCGGTCCAGGCCCGACCAACCGCAATCGTCCACTGCCCAGGCGCGAGGTCACGGCGCGGCACCGCCTCGACCGCGGGTGCCGTGGGGAGTGGCGTGGTCTCGAGCAGCACAATACCCCGCGCGAGGTCGCGGCCCCGCGGCTTTGCGGCCCGCCGTTCACCGTCGGCGAGTACCACGATCGCCTCCGTCGCATCCTCTGGCACGGCGAACGTGGTCGCCAGAATGAGCCCCGCCGGATCGATGACCAGCCCCGTAGAAGGCCCCGACGCGCCGCCGGCCTCGGCTGCGGCGGAGAGCGTGGCCCGCGTTCCCACGGCGGGCTCGATGCGGACGACGGCACCCGCCACGCGGGCCACCGCCATGCGGAAAGCCGCCTCCTCGGCGAGAGTCGGCTCTGCACCAACCGCCGGCACAGCCAGAGCCATGACCATCATGACCATCATGACCATCATGACCGCCGCGCCGCCCACGCGCAACAGGAGCAGCGGCATCGCGAGCGCGAGCCCTTTACCACGACGTGGCTGCACCGAAGACCTCATGGCTTCTCCCGAACCCGGGGCCGCGGGCCCACATCGCACTCAACCACGGCGCCGTCGCGGATCACAGACAGCCGCACCGGGTCACCCGGTGCGATTCTGCCGACGGACTGCTGCACTGCTGCCCGAGACGCCACCGACGCGCCCCCGACAGCGATCACGAGATCATCGGCGCGGAGCCCCGCCTGCGCAGCGATGGAGTCGGCGACCACCGACTCGACGAAGGGCGGCGTGCGGTCGATCAGATCTGGCACGAGCACGATGCCGATGGCTCGCAGATCGAGCGACTCGAGAGGCCCGCCAGCAGGCTGCTCTGCGGCGGTGCCTGCCATGATCGCCTCACAGCCGCGGGCGATTTCATCGACGGGCAGCGCGTAGTTGAGCCAGATGCCGCCCGCCGTCGAACGCAGTTCCTTGCCGAGCATGCCGACGAGCCGCCCACGCGAGTCGACCACGGCTCCGCCGGGCGATCCCGGATTGTTGGTCGTGCAGTCGAGCACGTAGACGTCGCCGGTATAGGGAGCCTCCGCAGCGCCACGCCGGGCCGCGAGTGGCACGACCGCCGCCACCACGCCCCGCTGCACACTCACCCGCTCATCGCCTGCCGCCACGGCGAAGAGGTTCGAGAGCGCGAGGATCCGCGTGCCGGTGACCACCCGGTCGGTGGCCTCGAGCGTGAAGGCCGGGAGATCAGTCGCGGGAATCGTGAGCAGCGCGATCTCCCGCCGCGGATCGACTCCCACCAGCGTGCCCCGAAACCGCCGGCCGTCATCGAGCACGCAGTCGATCTCGTCGGAATCGAGCACGGTGCTCATCGCAGTCACAATTCGGCCGTCCGGCGACACCAGCATCCCCGACTGGTACGACTCCAGGCCGCGGACGCCCCCCGCCCCATGGATCTTCACCACCTTACGGGCCGCCGCCGCGGCCGTCGCCTGCGGCGCCACGACGCCCTCCGCGGCAACCATCGCGGGGCAGGCCACGTAGCACAGAGCCATCACGACCACGCTGCGGATCATAACGCCTTCCCCCGGGGAGCAGACGGCTCGATCACGAACGTGCCAAACTCCTGTCCGCCCCGCCTGACCTCCAGCCGCGCGGGCGTCGCCGATGGATTCCCCTCCCCTCCCTCGTCCCACACGAGTCTCACCTCGCATGGTTCGGCATCGGGGCTCGTCCAGAGATCGATAGACACCACCCGGCCGCCGTCCACGGCGAACCGCGCTTCGACGCCGGACGTGGCCGACTCCAGCACGTCGACAAAGTCAACGATCGCCGCGTCACCCAGTGCGCTGGGATCGCGTGGTGCTGTGCCCCAGTAGGTGGTGCGTCCGACGGCGGCGGGGCCCGCGGTGACGAGTTGCCGCCAGAGCACGAGCGCCGCGAGCATGCCACCGCTGCCAGGGGGCACCGGGTTGCGATCAAGCGCGTCGTCGACGGTGAGTGTCGACGTGCCCGTCGGGAGATCGATCGATGCGGCCGTGTCGGAGAGCTCGATGCGAAACTCGTCCCCCGTCGCGAGCCTTCCGGAAAGCACCCACGGCCCCAGCGCCGTGGCGTCGCGAACTGCGACCATGGCGGCGGCCACCCGGTCGCGCTCAACCACGTTGAAGTGGTGGTTGGCGAATCCAGGACGGGCGTCGTAGACACTGCGGATCGCCACGGGGAGTTCTGGCCGCGCGGCATCCGCACCGGGCCGCGGCTCCTCCTCTGCTGCACCTCCCGCGACGATCGTCGCCAGTTGGGCGGGGGCGTGGATGCCGGCGAGCCGCACGAGCACTTCGGTGCGACGGCCCCCGCGTCGGTAGACCAGCGGCACCTGCCAGCCAGCCGGCAGCGTTCCGAGCACGTTCTTGAAAGCGTTCACGGTGCGGACCGGCCGGCCGGCAAGCGCGATGATCTCGTCGTCATACCGCAGGCCCCGCCGCCAGGCGTCAGATGATTCGAGGATGTCGGAGACAACGACGCGACCTTCAGCGCTCGTCGCCACGGTCGCGCCGAGCGTCGCGTGATCGCAGATTCGCCCCGCCCTCAGACAGCCGAGGAAGTTCCGCACCTGATTGGACGAGATCGCATATCCGGCTCCCACGTTCACGCGGCCGCGCTTCTCGAAGGAGGCCCTGCCGTTGACACCGATCAGCCGGCCCGTGGCGTCAAACAGCCCGCCCCCCGAGTTGCCCGGATTGATCGCGGCATCGACCTGCAGGCAGTCGGTGTATTCAAGAATCGTGCCGGCAGGGAACTGATAGCGGTGCACGCCCGACACGATCCCGGCGCTGATCGAAGGCTTGAGGTCGGTGGCCAGCAGGAAGGGGTTGCCCGCGGCAAAACAGAAATCTCCTACCTCCACCAGATCACTGTTGGTGAGCTCGGCGCAGGGGAAGTCGTCGCGGCCGAGCAGTTTCACGAGGGCCAGGTCGCCGGTCGGATCGATCCCGACGAGCACGGCGTCGTAGAGCCGTCCGTCGGCCAGTCCGCAGGTCATCGCAGCGCCGGCGGGCTGCACCACGTGAAAGTTGGTGGCCGCGTAGCCATCGGGGGTGAGCAGCACGCCCGAACCGCCCCCCGCGTCACCAGCGAAGATCGACACGGCCGCGGTGGATGCCCGCCGAATGGCTTCGATGCGGCTTTGCTCCGCCTCGAGCACCACGGGGTCGACGTCGAAGGCCCGTGCAGTGGCACCACTGCCAGCCATGACAACCAGCGCTGCTACGATCCGCCGCCAGGCCGGGATACCGCGTCTCAGAAAGAGGCGTGTCGGGATCATTTTTCGAAAACCGCACCGTCAAACCGCACGGGGCAACCCATGTTGCCGGGAACGAAATCGACCACGAGAGTCAGCCGGCGGGCAGCCGTCACGTCGACGTCGATCGGCAGGCCGCCGACCGCCGCGGCGGCAAGCCGTTGTTCCCACACCGCACGGTCGTCGGCCAACACCGCGACTCGCACGGCCCCTCCTGCCTGCCCCACGGCCACGCGGACAACCGCCGCACGAAACCGCCGGCTGTCGGCCGGCACCAGCCACACGGCGCGGGTTCGCGGCCGCATGAGCAGCGAGCGGTTCACCCCCGCTTCGTCGGCGGCCTTCGAGCCGGGCGCCGGCACCAGCCGCGGCGCGAAAAACGTCGCGAGGCCATCGACCGACGCAAGCGCTCCGAAAAATGGTTCGGCCAAAACCGTCGCCGGCGGCAATGCCGCGAGGCTCACCGTGCGGCCGGCGGCGTAATCGATCGATTCGATAAGACTGCCGGGGATTCGCACCGTCCCATCGAGCACGAGCTTTTCCGCCGTCCACTCCACGGTCGAGGCCGTCAGGCTGCCTCCGGAGATCGTCACTCGGCTGCCGCTACCCGCGGTCACCGGCCGAACCCAGACAAGGCCGAGCACCTTGCCACGTTTGACGGGAATTCGTTCTCCGTCGAGTACCACCGTCACCACCTCCGGCGACACTCCTGTGATCGCACACTCGACAAGTTCGAAGCCGCCTTCTCGCGACACGGCGACCAAGTCGGCCGCCGGCTCGGCGGGTACCGCCGCCAGCCATGCGCCACGCTCGGCCGGAGCGGCACCCTCGACCGGCCGTGCCCCCCAGGCCACCGTCTTCACGCGGTCGATCGGCAACTCGATCCGCTCGGCTCCCCGCACGATCACAGCCGTATCGCCCTCCCAGAGAAAATCGTCGCCGGTGATCCGCGCGCCGTCGGCGCCAATCACCTCCACCGGCAGTGCGGCATCCAACGGGTCGGCTACGGGCGGCGGATGCCTTCCGATCCTGCGGATGGTGGCCAGCGGCAGCGCTTGCCGCCCGGCCGCCAGTTCGAGCGTCACCTGCAACTTGTCGATCGCCTCGAGGAGTCCCTCCGCGACCGAACCATCCGTCGCCTCGACGCGAACAGTCATGTCCGCCGCACGTGCGGCCGCGGCCAAGGGCAGGCCCCAGCCCCACAGGGCAACCCCTGCTCCGCACGCGGCGAAGAGGTGCCAGCGACGAAAGATGATCGCAGCCTGCACGCTCAGCGGTCCTCCACGCCGGATGCGAGCCGCTTGAAATACTGTTCGATCGCCTCCCGGTAGTGCGGTGGAAACTCGCGGCCAATCTGCTGCAGCGCCTGTTCGCGATCGTGGGGCGGAAGCCGGCCCCAGTCGTCGCCCACGCCCAGATCGCGCCCCTGCACGTCCCCTGGGCCGCGGCCTCCGGCAGGTCGGCTGTCTTCCATCGGCTTGCCGGCGGCCCCCTGCCCCGGGCCGCCTCCGGCACCTGCGGCTCCACCGCCCCCCTGCTGCTGTTGCTGGTCCTGCAGCTGCTCGATGAGTTTGTCGAGCGACTCGATCACGCCGTCTTGAACATCGCGGGTCGCGGCGCCGGCCCGGCCGAGGTCGAGCCGCCGGGTAACGTCGCGCATCCTGCGGGCAATGTGGTCGAGTGAATCGCGGTCGAGCGCTGCCATGTCGACCCGCAGCAGGCGTGCCACGCGGGCATAGCGCACCGGGATCTCGTCTTCGCGCTCGAGCAGCCGATCGAGGCTTTCGAGCGCGTCGTCCACGGCGAGGAGCCAGTGCTGGCAGGCCGCTCGATGAAAGAGCAGCGTGGCAGGATCGACCGCTGCGGCCACATCGAGCCCCACGAGCAAAGGCATGGCGTCGTCGAAGCGGTCACGCCGCACCAGCTCGCGACCCCACCAGAGCTTCACGGCGTCCCGCACGAAGGGCGTCGTCGCGGGATCGTCCAGCCAGGAGAGATCAGGGTCGCCGGCCGCGGCCGGCCGGATCGCCTCGGCCCGTGGCTCGCCGCAGATCACGGTCTCCATCACGGCGTCGAGCACGTCGACACGCGGCCGACTGTTGGTAGCCTCCCAGGCCGCACGGGCCCGCGTCGCTGCTGTCGAAGACTGCCCCGCAGGCTCGGCGGCCGCGAGCCAGGCGAGGGCCCGGTCACGAACCTCCTCGACCGGCGGGATGCGCCACGACGGCTCGCGGGCGAGTTCGGGATCGGCGATACCGGCCCCGGGCATCACTGCCACCGCGGCGCGGCCCGCGACGGCAAGACACACGCCGAGCGTAATGGAGCGGGAGAGACGGCGGCGAGACAGGGATGTCATGCACAACTCCACGGACCGCCGGAGATGTCCGCGGTCAACCTCGCGACTCTCCTCATGATAGTCGTGGCCGTCCCCCGCGGGAAACGTCTGGTCTTCGCCTCGCGGCTCAAGCGCATTCGACTGTGGTGGAGCACCGGCTCGGACTCGGTAAAAGTCTCGTCGCCGGGGCGAGGATACGCCCAAGGCTCCTCGAGCGTTCGCCGACCCCCTTGCCTCCCTCTCCCAGTTCACCAACGCCTCACTTCATCCATCTCGGAATCGCTCTACTCCACCAGACCCGACACGATGTCTCGCGCGGCCCGCTCGATCGCCCGCTGCCGTTCGGCCAGCCGGTCGAGAACGGCGCGGACTTCGGGCTGTGCGGCCTGGTCGGTGTCGTCGAGGACCTGTGCGAACCGCCGGGTGCGGGTGTTGACCCGCATCTGCAGCGAGCGGAGCATCTTGAGCTCCGCGAGCTTGTCGACCAGCGGCTGATCCCCCGGCTCGCCGGCCCGGCCCCCGGGAGCTCCCCCGGCGTCCTCCTCCTTCTGTGATTGCTGCGCCTTCTCGACCGCCGCGAGCATCTCCTCGAGACCGGTCACGATGTCGCCCACGATCCCGATCGTCTCGCGGCCGGCGTCGCCGCGACCGAGTCGGGCCGCCGCCTGCACGGAGTCGTCGTGGACCTGTTCGAGCGCCTGGGGGATCGCGACCGCGGTGCCGTCGTCGCGCACGAGCGTCATCGCCTTCGCGGCCTCGGTCGTGATCGTCGTCTGCTCGCGGCCGAGCCGGGCGGCCTCAAGCTGCCGCTCGCGTTCAGATTGGGAGGCGTCCGCCGCCATGAGCTTCTCCGCGTCGGCGAGCACCGACCGTTCGGCCCGGAGCATTCCGCGCAGGCGAGACTCCAGGTTGACCAGCAGCCGCTCCACTTCCTGTTCGCGGAGTTGCCGCAGGATTTCTTCCAATTCCGCCCGAGCGGTCTCCAGTTCCTCGATCGCCTTCTCCTGCTCGCGTCGGGCGTCGCGACGTTTGGCGACGTCGAGCCGCTCCCGTGCCTGTTGCATCCGCTGCTCCGCAGCCTGCAGCCGCTGCCGCGTCCGCCGCGCGCGGGCCGCGTCGTCGTCGCCCTCGGCCGGCGGATCACCAGCCGCGTCCTGTGCTTCACCGTCGTCGCCGGAGGGCTGCCCCGGCTCGCCATCGCCCCCCTCGGCGGGCGGCGTGGGGGGCCGATCCGTAGGACCGTCGGCACCCGCCTCCGCGGCCTTCTCGCCGCCGGCCGCGGGGTCGCGGTCGTCGATCCGCCGCGCGAAAGCGTCTATCTCTGTGCCGAGCGCTCCCGCCTCGTCGGCAGCCGCCCGCTGCCGCTCGGCCAGCTTCGCCTCCGCATCGCCGGCCTCCGTCGAGCCCTCGATGTCTTTTTGCTTCGCGATTAGTTTCGTGACCCGCCCGATGAAGGCCCGCACCTCCTTCTTCGTGTCGGCGATCCGTGACTCGCCCGCACCTGATTCGAGCAGCTGGAGCAACGCCCGAAACTGCTCGATCGCATCCTGCTGACTCGTGCCTGCCTTCAACAGTTGGCCCTGCTCGAGCAGCGTCACGATCGCCGCCACCCGGTCGCCCACCTGCTCGCCGCGGGCCCGGTCAAACGTCAACCGCAAGACCGCGGCCCGACGTGGATCGGTGGCAACGAGCAAGTCGGCCAGCCGGAGGAACGACCGCTCGAGTTCACGGTATTGCTCGAGCAGTTCGGCCTCACGGGCGGCAAGCGCGGCATGCGCCGGTGGCGTCTCGGCGGCCATGGACGGAAAGACGGTCGCCCCCGTGGGCAGGAGCAGCAGGAGGGCGGTCACACACACCGCTCGGCGATCTCGGGACTCGATCATGGCGACTCCAAAGCTTCGCGGCCGCGCTTCCGTTGTCGCTCGAGCGTCTCCTCGCGGATCTGCTCCTGCGTGCGGATCACGCTGCGGAGCCGCTCGATCACCTCGTTGACCGACTCGAGTTCGAGCATCCGCTCGAGCACCGCCCGCATGCGGGCCAGCGCCACGTCGAGGAGCCGCACCACACCCCGCTGATCGCCGGCGGCACTGCCCGTGCCCGCGGGCCCTCGGGAAGCCCGGGCCACCGCGGCGAGTTCGCCATCGACGAGGGCCGAGAGGGGAGCGGCGATCTGCGTCACCAGCCGGGCCTCGATCTCCGGCGTGAGCAAGGCGTTGTTGGCCAGCTCCCGGCAGATGCCCCGAAACTCGGCGGCGATCTCGGACGTCTCACCGATGGCGCGGGCGGTCGCCTCGCCACACCGGGCCAGCACCGTCGAAGGCGACCCGGCATTTTCGATTTGCGCTTCGTTCGCCATGAGGTCGCGGACCTTCGCACAATCATCGATTGTCGCCTCAAACCGGCGGCGCAGCAGGATCTCGCGGGCCTCGAGCATCGCCCTCAGCGATTCAGGTGTGACCACGTCCAGCGTCCAGCGGTCGCTTCGTCCCTCGTTCGGTTCACCGTCGAGAGTGCAGGTGTCGCGGGCCGACACGACGACCTCGAGCCGCGCACCCACGGCCAGCCCCAAGCCGGCCAGCGACACCAGTTCCGGCTGCGCGGCTGGCAACTCCACCAGCGGCTCACCGCCGCGCACGCGGGCGATTGGGAGCGTGCGGTCGAGCTCACCCGCGGCCAGCATCACCGCGGCACCGCCGAGGGCATGGTCGTCAGAGATCGTGCCCTCGAGGGGCAGCACCGCCTGCGGCGTGACCGCCGACGAGATACCGACGAGCCGCAGCGCGACCTCGGGCCGCTCGTCCGGCACCGCCGAAAACACGACCAC
Source organism: Planctomicrobium piriforme (assembly GCA_945869735.1). GTDB lineage: Bacteria > Planctomycetota > Planctomycetia > Pirellulales > UBA1268 > QWPN01. The sequence continues at coordinate 16,545 of CAMBPQ010000038.1, read as the reverse complement.
CAAAGGATCGCGGTTCTCGAGGCCCACGGTGTCGGTAAGACGCACGAGCACGGCGGTGTCGGCGTCGATCGCGGGAATCCGCCCACTGATCGTCCGCATGTCCGCCGCACCACGTTTCAGGATGGCGATCGGCTGTTCTGCCGGCGCCTCGCCACCGGCCTGTCGCACTGCGAGCGTGGCGGTTGCAAGCGGCTTGGTCGAGGTGCACGCAAACTCCACTGCAGCCCCGCGGGGAACCTGCACGAGCCGGCTGGGCACGAGCTGACGGGATCCACCGCCGAGGTACTCCGGCAGCGTGGCGACAATCCTGACATCGGCGACCGCGGGTGGATCGGCGACGACGATCCTCAGGCCGCGCAGCCGGGCATCGCCCCCGCGCACTTCGACCGTGAGATCGTTGTCAACCCGTTTGAGCATGTGGCCAAACACCTGCCCGGCCTCGGTGGGTCCGCCCCGGGTGCCCATGCGTTCCGTTCGCCAGCCATCGCGGCTCCGGGTGCGGAGTTCGACGACGTCGGGCATGGCTCCCTTCGCCCGCGCGAGTACCACCACGTCGACATCAGACCCCCGGGCCACCGTGCGCACACCCGCGGCGAAGTCGCGGGCCTCGAACATGACGCGGCGCGGCCAGGGATCGTCGGCAAGGAACAGTAACCGCCGCGCCCAAGCCGACGCTACGCCCGGGCTCGCCGCGGCTGCCGCCGTGGTCGCTCCCAGCGCCGCCAGCGCCGCCAGCGCCACGCCCATAAGACGCGTGCGCCGGAAGAGCACCTCAGGACGCACGCGGTCGACCAGCGCCACCGCCCCTGCGATCGTGCGATCGACGAGTTCACGATCGACGAATTCATCGCGGGGTTCATCCGCATCGAATTCGTCGCCGCCGGCACGAGGGCGGGCATACGCGACCGCGGTCGAGAGCCCGTCGTGGAAGCCGGGATGCGTCCGCTCGATCGCCAGAGCAAGCGACTCGTCGGTGAGCGGCACGCGCAGCCGCGTCACGAGTCGGGTCACGAGGATCCACACGATGGTCGCCAGCACGACAACGAGAATGCAGGCCCGCACCCAGGCCGGCGGCTCGACCAGCCAGTCAATTGCGAGCGAGAGCCACGCCGCCGCGAGGGCGGCGAGCAGGGCAAGCGCCAGCGACTCAACCCAGATCCAGCGGGTTGCCTGCCGACGAATGGAGGCGAGCAGCGCCGCCAGCGGCGCTGCGGCGACCGCCGCATCCTGACGGGGCGGCGTGAGCGTGTCAGCGGGTAGCAGGGTCGCGGCCATCGGTCAGGCGAGCCTCGCGAGCCGGCGGACGAGCCATTCGACGCACAGAAACCCACATCCCGCGGCGAGCAGGATGGAGTTGATCGCCTGTTTGAAGCTGGCGTCAGCGGCACCGGTTTCGTATTCGCGTCGTGACCGATCGGGAATCGAATCGACGAGCGATCGCACCGCCTCGGCAGTGAGTTTGCCATCGACGAGGAACTGCGGGGTCGCGCCGCTGACGACCGCGAGTTGCGACAGGAGGCCCCGATCCAGTTTCGGGTTGGCGAGTTCGCGATCCGGCAGCTGCACCTGGATGCGTCGCGACAGCGGCCCACCGTCGCCCGGGGGCGTTTCAACCTCGATGTGCCAGCCCCCTTCACGCGACGCGACAAACGATCCCTGGAGCGTCCCCGGCCGCGCTGGCTCGGAGGCCAGTGGCACCGTCAGCCGCGTGCCATCGGGCGCGACGGCCAGGAAAGAGGAAACCCGTTGCGCAAGCGCTGGGTCGGCGGCCACCACGCGGACCGTGACGGTGCCACCCACCGGGAAGCGGTCGCGGTCGACGATCAGCCGTCCGCGGCGGGCCCCGCGCATCAGCCGGCCCTGCGACACGTGCCGCACCAGCTGCGTCGCAAGCCGCTCGTAGGCGGCGTCCTCAATCACCCGCAGCCGCCAGAGTTCGCCGCTGCCGACGGAGACCACGATCCCCGACCCGTAGAACTGCCCCGCGAGATAGATGCTCTCCCGCCCGGTGGCGGCCGACGCACCGACCCGCGCGTAGACGGTGGCGCCGGGCTTCGTGCCCGCGGAGGAAAAGCAGGAATAGATACCGGGAAACTCCCGCCACACTTCCTCACTGGCGGCGCGGCTGCCCGCGAGCCAGAGAAACTCCGCCTCGGCACCGTCGCGGGTGAACTCAAGCGGCCGTGGCTCAGCGTTGTGCAACGATTCGCCGGCGAGGACCTGCCCTGGCCGGCGGAGTTCAACGGGAAACAGGTCGCGAATGACCGCCGTTCGCCGATCGGCCAGCCAGGCATCCATGAAGACCGGTCCCGCGGAGAGCACCAGTCCGCCCGACTCGGCGGCCACCCACCGCTCGAGCCGCGACTGCGCCGCGGCATCGAGCAGCCGCCAGTCGTAGTCGAACGCGAGGATGGCGTCGTACTCGCCGAGCACCTCATCGGATACCGGGAAGGCGTCGAGAATCCGCCGTGCATCCTGGGAGATGCCAGCCGTCGCCGTTCCCAAAAGGACGTCGACCGCGAAGCTCTTGTCGCGCTCGAGCAGGTTTCGCATGAACTGGTATTCGCGGCCCGGGCCACCCGCCATCAGCAGCACCTGCGTGACGCGATCGACCACCTCGAGGTCGGCCACCTGCACGTCGTCGGCCGCGGTGCGATCGCCAGCCGGCGGAGCGACCCGGACTACGAGCGTTCGGCGCCCGGTCGTCGCGAGCCCCGGCACGTCGAATCGGACGGGCACCAGTTCGCCATCGGCGTCGAGCGCGGCCTCGACCGTGTCGAGCACCCTGCCCGCCCCTTGGTCAGCAGCGGCCCGTTCCGCGAGCTCGACCCGCACCCGCCGGTCCGCGAGTCCCTGCGCCTGCAGAAACGCCGTGACGGCGAACCGGTCGCCGGGAAAGACACGGGACGGTGCCAGCAGGTCGGCAATGCGAACGTTAGCCGGGAGCACGTCAGCGCCAATCCCGATGGGAAGCACGGCCACGCCGGCGGCGGCGGCGGAGGCCGCGGCGACACGCGGATCGATCCCGGCGTTGTGGCCGCCGTCGGAGAGCAGGATCACCCCCGCGAGCACGGCGGTCGATTCGGAGTCGACCACGTGAGCGATGGCCTCGCCCAGCCGCGTTTCGTAACCACGGGCCGCCAGCCGCTCCCGCCATGGGGTCTCCATGGCCGGCTCGTCATCCGCGGCATCGGCGGCACGGGGCAGCCGGAGCACCGGTTCGGCATCGGCGTCAAACCGCCACAGGCTCACCTCGTGTCGCGACCGCAGCGCGCGAAGCAGGCCCCCTGTGTCGAGGAGTTCGAGGGCCTGCCGCGACCGCGAGGCGGCGGGATCGTCCGCGTCGGCGAGTGACATACTAGCGCTCGAATCGACCAGCACTGCGACCCGCGACGGCAGGTCGATCTCGTGCTCGGCGATTCGCTCGAAGTCGAGGAGCGCAGCGGCGAGGGCGGCGAAAGCGGCGAGCCGTAGGGCGGCGAGAGTCACCGCTGTCGCCGGATGCAGCTCGGCCGCGTCACGGCGATACATCCAGACCACAAGCGCGGCGATCGCGACCACCGCGAGCAGGGCGGCCGGCATCTGCCACCACTCGTCGAAGCCCTCGACGAGCCGGCTCGCGACACGATGCCGCACATCGGCGGCTGCGAGGAGGCACGGCAGTGAACACATGACGGGCATGACGGACATGACGGACATAGCGGACATGACGTGCAGGCGTCTTCAGGTCGCCGCCGCTCGGCGGGAAACGGGATGATATCCGGCCGCATAGGCGACCGCCTGCTCGAGCAGGAGAACGACGACAAGCGTTGCGAGCAGCGGCATCACCAGCGACGTGCCGCCAAGACCGCCCGCCGCCGCCTCAAACGTCTCGGCATGGTCGAGTCGGTAGGGTAGGCCACCGGCGGCGCGATCGAGACGCTCGCGCCCGATCCGCTCGAGCCGGCCCTCGGCGGGGTCGACGTTGACCGCGATCAATCGCTGTCGCTCGGTGCCGTCAACCCTCCGCCAACGGGCCTCATAGACGCCGGCCACCAGCGCGGCCGGTAGCCGTGCCTCGAGCAGCTGCCCCTTCGCGACCGCTGCCGACTGCCTCACGACGTCGCCGGCCGGGGGCACCAGGAAGTCGACATCGACCTCATCGACACCCGATTCGAGTCGCACGGCGAGGGGATCGCCGACGGCGAGCGTTTCAGCCCGCCTCCTCACCCGCGCCAGATAACTCTCCATTTCGAGGAGCACGACGACCCAGCTGGGGTTGCCGCGAGCCCAGTTGTTCCAAGTAGGCCCCGCGGTGGTCAGCACCGCGACGACGAGCCCGTCGCCAAACGGCCTCTCGACCACGAGCGGCTGCCCGGTGCGCAACGAGAGCACGCGGCGGACGCCGTGCTCCGCGGGATCATGCCCGCGCTCCACCGCCATGGCGCGATCAACCCGCACCGCGTCGACGAGTGGATTTCGCTGCCCCGAAAGCACCGCCACCACCGGGTGGTCCTCCACCACGAGATCGGGCACTGGCGTCGCCGCCGTGCCGGGGAGGAGATCGACCGGCCCGGCCAGCGGAACTGGAAACAGCCCGACGCCCCCCCGATGCAGCGTCGTGTTGACTGTCTCCGCCTGAGTCCGCGGCCCGCAAAAAAAGACGACACCGCCTCCGCCGCGGGCATACGCCTCGAGCGCCAGAATCTCGCCAGCCTCCAGCCGCTCGACGTCGAGCACCCAGACAACGTCGAACTTCGCGAGGTCGGCGGTCGCGAGCGTTCGGGGAGACTCGATCTGCGGCCGGAGACCCGTCGGCGCGCCGGAGCCGGGCGCCAGCGCTGTCGCGACGTAAAAGGCATCGCCCGCCGCGCCTCCCGCCCGCGGATCGCCATCGATGACGAGCACATCGACGCGATCGACGACCTCGACCACGGCCCGGCGGACGTCGTCGGCCGGCAGCACGTCGGCCGGCAGCGCTGCCTCGAGCGGATGGCCCCCGGGCGACGCGAACCGAACGTCGAAGCGGCGGACCGCGGTGCCGCCCGCGGGAATCTCGTCGATGCGGACCCCGGGACGGCCCCCGCCGTCCTCGCGGAGTTCGACCATCACGTCTTGTACCGGCACGGCAGAATCGTTGCGGACCTCGACCTCGACCGGCAGAAGCACACCGGCGGCCGGCACGCCTCCCACCACCTCCAGCCGCTCGATCGCGAGATTGCCCCGGTCGGCCGCTTCGGCGGCGCAGTCAATAAACCGGATCGCCACGCCATCGGCGGCGAGCCGGCGCAGCGTCGCCATGGTTTCCTCTGCCCTTAACCAGTCCCGGGAGCGAAAGTCGCTGATGATCCACAAGACGCGGTCCCCGGCTCCGTCGGCTGCGCAGGCCGTGGCAGCCGTCGCCAACGCCTCGCACGGGCCCGCGCCCCCGGCCGAGACGCGGGCCTGCGCCACCGCATCCCGCACCGACTGCACCGCGGCGGGCGTGAGCGGCTGCCGCGGCACGAGCAGCCGCGGCGGCGCGGCTCCGGCGGGCGCGACGGCAAGCGCTGAGGTGAGCCCCACGGCCAGCTCCTGCCGGCCGGTCGTCGCCGCGAGTTCCGTGGCGATCCGCTCGACCACCCGCCGACCGCGGTCAAACGCAGTGGCCGGTCGCGTGTCGCCTTCAGCCGCGTCCGTCACGGCCTCTCCGGCGGCTGCACCGCTGGTCTGGTCTCCCATCGAATAACTGTCGTCGAGGACGACCACGTGGCTCGCCGCGGTGCCGCCCAAGAGGCCGCCGATCGCCTGCCGCCAGCGCGGCTGCGCCAGCGCGAGCACGAACCCTGCTACGGCCGCCGTCCGCAGGGCGAGGAGAAGCAACTGCCGCAGAAGCACCCGTGTTCGATACTTTCGTTGACTGGCGACGAGAAACTCCATCGCAGCCCACGGCACCCGCTTGTGACGCAGGAGGTTGATGAGATGGATGGCCACCGGAACCGCCACGAGAGGCAGACCCCACCAGAGCAGCGGCGCGAAGTCGAAGGTCGGCATGGCTCACTCCGCTCTGGCTAGACGGCCACGCTCGCACGACGTGATAGAAACCGCACGAGCGCCGCGTCGACGGGCTCGCCCGTGCGAACCAGCGCGTAATCGCAGCGACTCGCCGTGGCCCGCGTGCGCACGTCGGCGAGAAAGCCACCGACCGCCTCCAGGTAGCCCGCGCGGAGCGCCCGCGGATTGCAGGCGAGGTGCGCGGGAAGTTCGAGCCCCTCAAATCGCGTCGGTCCCTCGAAGGGAAAGTCGATCTCATCGTCGTCCATGACGTGCAACAGCGCCAGGTCGTGCCCGCGCGTCCGCAGGAGTTGCAATCCCTTGAAGATGCCGTCCCGGTCGCCGAGGAGGTCGGAGATCACGATCACCATGCCCCGCTTCGGCAGCGTCTCGGCGGCGGCCCGCAGCACGCGGAGGAAGTCACCGGCCCCCGCGTTGCGGGGCGTCTCGAGCACCTCGCAGACACCCGTCAACTGCGACCGCTTCGTCCGCGCCGGCACGTTGGCCCGTAGCCGGTCGTCAAACACACCGCAGCCCACCGCGTCGCCATGCGAGAGCGCGAGCCAGGCGAGGCTCGCGGCGAGGGTCGCGGCACACTCAAACTTCGTGGGCCGCGGCATGCCGGCCACCGCGGTGCCGGTGTAGTCCATGCTCGTGGAGCCGTCGACGAGCAGCGTCAGCCGCAGGTTCGTCTCCTCCTCATACTCCTTGACGTACAGCCGGTCCTGCCGGCCCCAGACCTTCCAGTCGACCCGGCGAAGGTCGTCGCCGCGGACATATTCACGGTGCTGCAAGAACTCCACCGACTGCCCCTTGAACGGGCTCTTGTGGAGGCCGGCCAGCACGCCCTCGACCACCGCTCGGGCGCGGAGCTCGAGCCGGTGGATGCGGGCGATCGCCTCAGGACGCAAATATCGTCTGGAACCGCGGGTCACGCGACAGCTCGTCCTCTCTGGCAGGGGTGCACTCGATGATCCGCTCGATGATCGCGTCGGACGTCACGCCCTCGCTCTCGGCCGCAAAGCCAACCACGATACGGTGCCGGAGCACCGGTGCCGCGAGCGCCTGAATGTCTTCGGTAGCGACGTGGGCACGGCCCTGCAGTAAAGCCCGGGCCTTCGCGCCCACGACGAGGAACTGCACGGCCCGGGGCCCCGCGCCCCACACGAGCTGGTCCGACACGAAGTCGGGCACCCCCTTCTCGCCGGTGCGCGTCTGTCGCACGATCGCCAGCGCGTAACGGATGAGATGGTCGCTGACGGGCACCTCGCGGACGTTCCGCTGCAGCGCGATGATGTCGGCGGCCGAAAGCACGGGCCGCGGCTCCTCGGTCGGCAGCCCGGTGGTGCGGCGGGCGATCTCAAACTCGTCGGCGAACGACGGGTAGCGGACAAACACCTTAAACATGAACCGGTCCTGCTGCGCCTCGGGGAGCGGGTAGGTTCCTTCCTGCTCAATCGGATTCTGGGTCGCGAGCACGAAGAACGGGTCGACCAGCGCGTGCTGCACCCGCCCCACGCTCACCTGCCGCTCCTGCATCGCCTCCAACAGCGCGGCCTGCGTCTTCGGGGGCGTGCGGTTGATCTCGTCGGCGAGCACCACGTTGGCAAACAGCGGCCCCTCGAGAAACCGCGACTGTCGCATGCCGGTAGCACGATCCTCCTCCAGCACATCGGTGCCGATGATGTCGGCGGGCATGAGGTCAGGCGTGAACTGAATGCGGCTGAAGGAGAGGTCGAGACTCCTGGCAAGCGTGCTGACGAGCAGCGTCTTGGCGAGCCCGGGTACGCCCTCAAGCAGGCAATGTCCGCGGCTGAACAGGCTGATGAGCAGTTCTTCGATCACCTCCTGCTGCCCGACGATGACCCTCGACAACTGCTCGAGGATGCGGGCGTGCGCCTCGTGCAGCCGATCGACGGCAGAAACAACGGAATGACTCATGCGGGACAATTCTCCGGGAGTGGTTCGGGCTCGGCGGCGGCCGGCGGGTCACCGCTGATAGATCGGGAGCGAACCCTTGTCGAGCTGCAGGATCACGAGATTCGTGGCGGTGGTGTAGACGTTGCCAATGTACCCCTGCGGCCAGAACACGCCGTCGCGATCCTTTTGTGCCTCGGAGACCAGCCGCTTTTCCACCTGCCCGCGGTACGACTCCCACGTGGGATTCCCTTCACGATACATCACCTGCGCGTAGTAGAAGTGGGCATAGTGCCAATGGCCGAAGCTGTTGTTGGCGATGTTGCCGAGGTGCCGCTTCGCGTAGTCGAGCATGCGGGGCACGTGGGTGTCGTCCTCTTCGCCGGCGTTGAACAGCGATGCGATCGCGGCCGCCGAGATCGCGGGCCGGCCGCCGCCCCCCTTGGAACTGTATTGCACGCCGCCGTCGGGCAGGGTGCAGGCGTGGATGTAGCTGATCGCCTTGTCGATGATCTCGCGGGGCACGGGAATGCCGGCGTTGCGGCACCCGCGCAACCCCTGCACCTGCGTGATCGTGGTCGAGCCCTCATCGAAGTCGTGGCCGTCCTTCGCACTGACATAGCCCCAGCCGCCGTCCTTGGTCTGGGCCCGACCTGAGAAGACCACCGCCTTCGTGAGCACCTGCACGAGTTCATCGCGCCGCCGCTCGTCCTCCTCCTCGCCGAGTACCTGCGAGAGGAAGAGCATCGAGAAGCCATGACCATAGGTGTAGCGGTCGTCCGTCTTGGGATCGCCGATCAGCCCGTTGGGCCGTGAACGGCTGACGAGATAGTCGACAGCCAAGCGGATCGCCTCGGCGTGGGGGCCCTGCGACGTCGTCGAGCCCTCCATCAACAGTGCCGTGCCGGCCAGGGCCGTCATCGCCGTCGGATAGCGGCCCTCGTTGGCGGCCCAACTGCCGCGGCGCGACTGCTTCGCCTCGAGCCAGTTGAGCCCCTGCGCCACGATCTCCTCGACGCGGTGCCGCGCGGGCTCCTCGGCGAGACAGCGGCCACCCGAAACGATGAGCGCTGCGCACGCGCATCCAACGACCCACGCATAAGTTCCGGTGGAGCGATGAGGGCGGCCAAGTGGAGTCGCGGCGTGGTGTTCGGTCATCCTGGCATTCTATGCCGGAAACCGATTCATCGATCTGGATCAGCCAACTGCGACTGCTCGAGGCCCTCCATTCCGCGGCGCGACGACGGCGGCCAGGCCTGCGCCTGAAACGGCGGCATCGGCGGCATCGGCTCGCCCGTGAACTCGAGGACGACCGGTCGGGTTGTCTGGTTGACGCCCCGGATCGTGATGGTGTGGTCCTCGGGGCTGCCGACCAGTTCACAGCCGACAAACATAGGTTGCTGCACCTCGAGCCGAGTCTCGTCGAGGATGGCATGGCCCGTCCGCTTGTCGAGACACAAGAGGCTGACGTGCTGCTTTTCGGTGCCGACCGCGGCCATCTGGCGGCAGAACAGCAGCACCGGCAGTGTGGCCGGCTGCGCGATGGGCAGGCTGTGCCGCGCAATCGTCGCCGGCACCGGCCAGAGGAGCTGACCGTCGGTCCGTCCCACCGCCCACACGGAGCACGCCATGGCCGCCGTCGGGCCGCCGGCCATGAGCAGTTCTTGTAAGGGAAACACTGTCTCGCCGGCAGCATCGTCATTGGGTAGGCCCGGGGGACTGTCGCCGCCGTCGACGATCACGAGATACCGATCGTTCCAGGGCATCACGACCAGCGTTTGAGGATGGCTCATCATGCCCGGCAACTGGCAGCGAATGGCGACGCCACCGGCGGCAAGGTCGAATACCGTGAACTCACCTCCCGGTTCGACCACGGCGAGATGGTCGCCACCAACCGTCGCGGCTCGGGCCGTGCCGACAAACTCTCCGATCGGCCGCGCCTCGCGGTCGATGGTGTCGAAGAGGTCGAGCCTGACCCGCTCGGCGACGGGTCCCTCGTCGAGCGGCGTGATCGCCACGAGGCGTCGACCATGCGAGGCGAGTCGCTGGCGGCGATGGGGGAGATCGATGCGATGGGCCAGCCGGCCGTCGTTCATGGAAAGCACTACCGAGCCACGACCATCCACGGTGCAGCCGCATGCGAACTCGTCGTCGCAGATCCAGTCCGACACGCCGGGCAGACCCCGGCGCTCCCAGAGCACGTGCCCCGACACCGGATCGACCAGCGTCACCATGTGGCCATCCGGCACGAGCACGCCGCAGGCACGAGCAGCGGCTCCTTGCACCAACACGGGTCCGGCAAGGTCGTCGGGTTCGGTGATCCTCCGTCCCAGGGGCACGCCGCCGTCGCGGGCCACCCGTCCGCTTGCGCCGACCGCGGGCTGCACGATCGCCAGATTCCGGCCCCGTTCCTGTCGCAGGGAGTGCCGCCAGATCGTGCGGCCCTCGCCGGCGGCCGCGCCGATGTCGAAGGCGACGAGCGCCCGGTCGCTCCGTACGAACAACAGCCGGCCGACGACCGACGGCTCGATGGCGGCTGACTGGCCGAGCCAAGGCACGCCGGCGGCCAATCTCGCGCCGTCGATCGGCAGCGGTTCGGTGAGACGGCGACCAAAACCGTCGGAGACCAGCAGCCGCCGCTGCTGCATCTGCATGTCGTATCTGACGGCGATGCCGTCGATGACCGGTGCACTCGAGCCGACCAGTGGCAACGACACGATCTGACTGCCGATGCCGTCCGTTGCGTGCGTCCGTTCACCCCGCGGACTCCGCACCGCGACCAGGCCCAGCGGCCATGCCGTCGCGTCCGGGCTGTTGGGCGGCAGGCTGTTGGGCCGGGGGCGGTTCGAGGTGAACCGCACGAACTCCCGCCGCAACTCCAGGCCGCGTGGGAGGTCGCCCTCAGCGGCCGCCCGACGATCGATCGCGGCGAGCAACGCCTCCCGAGCGACGCCCGCGACCGCATGGCCGCCCAGCCGATCGACGATGGTCTGCAGTCTGCGGAGCTGCCTCGAGCCCTCGGGCTCGGCGGCGGCTTCCGCCACCAGTTGCCGCAGGTCGGCGGCGATCTCTTCCCGAAGCGGCTCGGCCGCGCGGGCCGCCAGTTCGGCGAGCCGACCTCGAACCCACCGATCGGGATGCACTTCGAGTTGCAGATCGGATGGATCGGTGAGGAGCTCCAAAGGCTGCGGCCCGTCGTCGGTCCGCAGCACCGCCTGGCAGGCCTGCCAGGCGGCTGCAAAGTCACCGCGAGCCAGAAAGCCGTCGACTGCCACGCGAACCACTTCACTCGCCGCTGCGATGGGCTCCGGCCACTCGGCCCAACGGCGGGCCGCCTCTGGGAAGTCGCGACGCATGCCATACACAACCGCATCGGCGATGGCCCCGGGTGGCACGCGAACGGCCGCGGTGCCGGCCGACTGCCGCAACCGCGCGAGCCCCGCAGCCACGTCACCGCCGTCGAGTTGTAGCTGCCCCTTCCAATAAGATGCCCACGCATCAGCGGGTCGGTCGCGGAGCGCCGTTTCGATCCTCGACTCGAGCGGATCCGCCTGGTGATAGACGTCGATCGCGTCCATCCCGCGGGAGATGATCTCACCCCGGTGGGCGACGAGGTTACCGGGGGCGACGGCCCCGCGAGCGGCACTCCTCGAGACAACTGAGCCGTCGGCGACGGCGATTTCCACGACTTCCGGCGAGTCGAGTGGCAGGAAATAACTCGTCGCGGTGAGGATGCCGCGGCCGCTGGGCTTGACGCCGGCCGGGTGCGGCCGCTCCCAGAGCCGCAGTCCGGTGTCGGCCGCTCGCGCCTCGACGCCGTCGCGACCGACGATCACGACCCTGCCATCGACGACACCGGCCAGATGCCAGCGACCCCGCACCGGCTCCCGCCATGCCAAGGCACCGTCGCGGAGTCCAACACAGATCAGCTCCTCCGAGTCATACGCTGCAAGCAGCACGCGGCCGCCCGCGATCACCGGCAAGGAATCGTGCCGCCGGAGAGATGCCTCCTCTTCCCTGCCCTCCGCGAACCCCCGCAGGCGGCCCTGGCCGGCCGGCATCTCAGCGACTGCGGTGGCAACTGGATAGTGATGGGCCCAGAGCAGCGTGCGGGTCGCCACGTCGACTGCGACGACGACACCGCCGCCCAGCGGACACACGAGCACGCCGGCGGCGAACGCCGGGGTCAACCCGGCCAGGCGGCGTCCGAACGACTCGGAGACGGCTGCCGACTGCCGCTCATCGAGATCGGCAAGTGGCTGCGACCAGCGCACCGCTCCCGATGCTGCCTCGAGCACGTCGAGCCGCAGTTGACCGCTCTCCTCGACGAGCACGAACAGGTTATCGCCCACCACGAGCGGCGCGGCCATGTACCACTCCGACAGGGCTGCTCCTGCGTCAGCCGCCGGCAGTCGCCAGCGAATGTTTCCTCCCGCGGTGACGTCGTACGCCGTGAGGGTGTTGCCGCCACGCCACCCACCCCCGTCGCCGCGACCGAGTCTGGCCTCCAGCACTGCTGCCAGCGGCGGCGTCAGGACATCGGGGTGGCTCTCGACGGCGAAGACGTGCCGGCCGTCGCTCGACAGACAGCCGCTCGTCGTATCGTCGAACACGCGGGCCAACCCCGCTTCGAGTCCGCCGTCACCAACCGACGCTGCGGCGGATGGGGCAAACGAGGAGCGGAGCCAGAGCCGCTTGCCCGTCTCGAAGTCGATCGCGAGGATGCCAAACTGGGTGTGCGTGACGATGGTGCCGTCGATCGCCAGCGGGATCGCGGCGGGAATGGCGAAGTCTCCGCCCACGACGATGCCCCGGCGTCGCTTCTCGAGCAGCCGTGACTCCTCCGGATGACGCGTCAGAGGCACCCGGTATCGCGGCACGAGGAGGGGCCGGGTAGCCTCGACGATCGCGTTCCGCGCAGCATCGCCGCGGGGCTGCAGCCAGTCGCCCCCGGTGCGGTGGGCAGCGGCGGCCGATCCATCGAATGCTCCGAGCCAGTCGGTGGCAACGCCGTCGTCCTGGGAAAGCGACACATCGCGGCCACCGACCCGGACGGGGCCGGCGGCACGTCGTCGGGCAATCCGAAGCATGTCAGCCGCCTGAGGGTCACCCGCTCGGCGGCCTGCCGCCGCCCGCATCAACGCGAGCGTCGGCTCGAGCGCGGGAGCGTCGCCAAATCCCTCCAGTCGCTCGATCCACACCAGCGCCTCGAGCGGCTCCCCCGCCTCCAGCGCCTCGAATGCCGTCAGGAGCGCCGCCTTGCGACCCGCCGGCGTGTTGAGCCAGCGGCGGGCCACCGCGACGACGCCCGCGGAGTCGTCGCGAGCGAAGGCTTCCGCCAACGCCCGCTCCGCGCGGCTTCGGCAGAGAAGTGCATACGCGTCGCGGCCCTGCTGGGGCATGCCTTCCAACAGCCGGGTCGCCTCGCTGCGAATGCTGCGTCGAGTGGCCCCGACCGTACCGCCCTGCACGAACGCATCCCGATCATCCGCGAGCAATTCGTCGATCAACGCGGCCGCGTCGGTCCATCCGTCCCCAGCGATGAGACGCCGGGCCCGGTCGAGCTGCCGCTCCTTCACGCGATCAGCCGGCAGGAACACGCCGTTGTCGTCGTTGGCCGCGGAATCGGCATCGTCGGCCGCGTGCGATACGAGCATCGACCCCGAGAGCACGACAGCGAGCATCGCGGTAGCCGCCCACGTGCATCCGCCGCTCGGCAGGGCGAGAGTTCGGCGCCAGCGTTGAAGGACGGGCACTGCCATGGAATCACGAATGCCTGGCGACCAACCATCTCTTCGGATCGTACCACCTGCATCCAAACGGGTGTGCCGCAGGACGGCCACATCGTGCCGTCGCCAAACTTGAGAGCAGGGTGGCCGTCTCAACCGCACTCGCTCCCCAGCGAGCAGGCTGCCGCGTGCCACCCGCTCCGGGAATCGCGTGATTTTCAGGGAAATACGATCGATTCCCGACCGCACCAGAGAGAAAAACCCGCCCCCAAAGCGTGGAAAATGGCTTTTTTTCAGGGGAAGATGCTTTTTTTGGGTTGCATTTTCAGACCCGCAAAGTCTAATCGGCGTCTCGTTCGGCGTTTTGAGCCGAGATTTTCTGACGGCGGTGGGGATCCTACCGCACTCAACTCTGACATTTTGGAGGACTGGCGATGGCGAAGAAGTCGGGAAGCAAGCCGATGACGAAGACGGAGATCATGCGGAGCATCTCCGAGACGACGAACCTTCCGAAGAAGGACGTCGTGGCAGTTCTGGAGTCGCTGACTACCGAGATCCAAAAGGCCCTCAAGGGCTCCGGAATCGGCGTGTTCTCGATCCCCGGACTCGTAAAGATTGAGCGTCGCAAGGTACCGGCACGCCCGGCACAGAAGGGTGTTAAAAACCCGTTCACCGGCGAACTACAGGACCGTCCGGCCAAGCCGGCCAGCGTCAAGGTCCGCGTTCGTGCTTTGAAGAACCTCAAGGCCATGGTTTCCCCCTGAGCCACGGAAACAAACAGTTCGCGAGCAATCGACGGGCGGCATCCATCGTGATGCCGCCCGTTTTTTTTTGCAGCCTCCTCCTGAGGCTCTGTGGGTGCAGGTGATTTCGATGCCGTGCAGCGCGAGATGCCCACAAAAAGCCCGGAGCGCGAGCGATGGGAATACGGGTGGCAACCGTGACGGGAGCGCGAAACGGTTCGGGGTGGCGGGCGTCTTCCCCGCGCTCGCACTCGGGGCCCTCCTCGATCGCATCTGCCTTTGGTGGAGCGGCGAGATAGCGGCTTGGAGGAGGGAGGCAAGGGGGTCGGCGAACGCTCGAGGAGCCTTGGGCGTATCCTCGCCCCGGCGACGAGACTGTTGCCGCCCCCGAGCCGGCGAAACACCTCAGTCGAATCCGCCCGAGCGGGACGGCAAACTGGGCAAACGGGGCGGCGGCAGCGTCCAATCATCGTGGTCGTACGAACTGGGGAAACGGGGCTGGCTATGCCGATAGAACCCGTATCGCTCGCGCCGTGCTTTTGGAGTCCCTGCGATGATCACGCCGTCACGCCCTTGTCCGCTCCTCGAACGAGACTCTCGCGCGACGCCCCTCGGTGACGCCCCGTCGCCCTGGCAACTGCGGCGATGCGAGGAAACGGGCTTCGTCTATCTTGCGAATCCCCCGGCCCAAGAGCGGTTTCGTGACGAGTTTGCCTGGGAAGTGACCCATGCCGAGGAGTCGCACCGCCGCCGCCGCGCCGAACCAAAGCTCTATGCGCTCAGCGGCGCCCTGAAGACGTTTCGGCAGCGATTCCTCAAGCGTGACAAGGTCGCTTCGATCGTGCAGTCGCTCGTGCGTGAGTTTGGCAGCGACGATGACGGACCGATCCGACTCGTCGACGTCGGCTGCGCGCAGGGCACGCTTGCCATGCGGGTTATCGGCCGGGTGCCACCAGACGTGGCCGCTCGGCTAGAGCCTATCGGCATCGAGATTTCAACGCAGTTGGCCGGTATCGCGGAGTTTGCACTCCGCGGCCGGGGTGGCCGTTGCATCCACGGCACTGGGATCGAAGGGCTTGGCCAACTCGATCGGGGGAGTGTCCACGTCGTCGTGTTGTCCTGCATTCTCGAGCATGAGATCGAACCCTTGCCGCTCCTGCGCAAGTGCCGCGAGCGGCTGACCCACGACGGACGGGTCGTGATCAAGGTGCCCAACTACAATTCCGTCGGCCGCCACCTCCGTGGGCCAAAATGGTGCGGCTACCGCTGGCCTGATCATGTCAACTACTTCACGCCCCGCACGCTCGCGGCGATGGCCGCAGCCGCCGGCCTCGAGGTGAAGCGGATGAATGTCTTCGACCGCTCGCCGACGAGTGATTCGCTCTACGCCGTCCTCGGCCGTGATCACTCATTCACCGTCGCTGCCCCAGTGGCTGCGGCTCCAAGGCCGCGTCGCGTGGCCTGATCAGGTGGCTGGCGGTGGATTTTGCCCGAGCGGGCCGCCCGTTTGCCTTCGGCACTGGCCCGCGCCTAGCATCCCAGCGGATCGGGATAGACGGCAGCGGCCGTAGGTCCAGATCCGATCTTCGACTGGTAGACGCACCTCACGAAGAACAGCCCGGCCCACCGGGAGGTTCGTGGGGACGTAAGCCGGCGTGATTCGTCACCCACGAGGGGTGCGGATCACGGCGGCTTTTTTGTTGCGCCGATAGCCATGTCGGCGCGTGACCGGGCAGTGGAAGCCGCGAGCAGTCCCCTGGCTCACGCGGAGTACCACCATGAACGTCGCCCGGCGCCCCGTCTGTCATCTCCTCCATTCTCTCGCGGCCGCGGCCGCGCTCTCCGCAGCCGCCGTGGTGGCTTTGGCATCGGCACGGCGGGCAACAACGGCACCACTTCGGGCACCTTTTTCACCAAGTTCAACGGAAATGTCGTCGATGGCGTCAACTTCGGGATCTACCGTGCCGCTGGCGACCTATCGTCGCCCACTAAGACTCTCAACGGCCTCGTGCTCGTGCCCAACTCGGCCACATTCGTGTTCACATCACCTGATCTGACCGGCTTCACCGTCGCCGACGTCAGCCCGAACTACCTGCTTCGATTCGGTACTGAGCCGGAGACGGTCCTCACTCCCGAACCAGAGG
>CAMBPQ010000037.1 GCA_945869735.1 Planctomicrobium piriforme | reverse complement strand
CCACCCGGTATCCGGTCATTCTGTTCCTGCACGGCGCCGGCGAGCGCGGCAGTGACAACGCGAAGCAGCTCAAATATCTGCCGGCGTGGATGGGCGAGCCGGATCTCCGTCACCGCTATCCGTGTTTCGTGGTGGTGCCGCAGTGTCGTGAAGAACACAAGTGGGTCGACGTTGATTGGTCGCAGGCTGAGAGCAGCCGCCAGACGACCCAACCGACCGTCGACCTTGCGGCCGCGGTCGCCGCGCTCGACACCGTGATGCAGGATGAACCCGTCGATCCAGACCGCGTTTTCCTGACCGGCCTGTCGATGGGCGGCTACGGTACGTGGGATCTCGCGGCCCGGATGCCCGACCGTTTTGCCGCGATCCTGCCAATCTGCGGCGGTGGAGACATTGCCACCGCGACGCGGATCGCACGGCTCCCGATCTGGTGCTTCCACGGCGACGCCGATGACGCCGTGCCGGTCGAGCGTTCACGGCAGATGATTGCGGCGGTCAAGGCCGCCGGCGGTAAGCCGAGATACTCGGAGTTACCGGGCGTCGGCCACGACTCATGGACACCCGCGTACCGTGACCCCGCCGTTCTCGAGTGGCTATTCGACCAGTCGCGCTGACCGTCCGGATTCCTTCCGTCTGATTTATCGTGGTGCGAAGAAAGTCGGAATGGCGGGCGTATTTCCCGCGCTCGCGCTTGGGGCCTCCTGACGGGAGGCAGAGGCTCCCGATCGTGAGGAGCCGGGGGTGGCACGCGCAGAAGCCGGGAATCTTTGCGACTCACGAGCAACGTCCAGTCGGCCTAGCCGGCGCCCAGTAGCAAAATCCCCGGCGCCGAGCATGTCACCGCCGGTGAACCAATCCCGCACCATCTCAAAGCCACTCGCATTCCCCGCGCTACGCTTGGGGCTTCCTGACGGGAGATGGCACGCGGCGAACCAATCCGAGACCAACTCGAACCGCTGACCGTCCGGATCACTCCGGGAAGAGCCTCGTGGAAAGATACCGCTCGCCGAGGTCGGGCAGCACCACGACGACGAGTTTGCCCGCGTTCTCGCTCCGGCGTGCCACCTGCAGAGCGCCCCAGGCTGCCGCGCCGCAACTGATGCCGCACATCAATCCCTCGCGCTTCGCCATCTGCCTCGCGGTCTCCATCGCATCTTCGTCATCGACCTTCACCACCTCATCGATGATGTCGAGGTTGAGGATGTCGGGAATGAACCCGGCGCCGATGCCCTGGATCGTGTGTCGTCCTGGCTTGATCGGCTGACCGGCGAGTTTCTGCGAGATCACCGGGCTGTTGGCCGGCTCAACGGCTATCACCTTCACATCCGGATTCTTACTTTTGAGCGCCTCACCGACACCGGTGATCGTGCCGCCGGTGCCCACACCGCAGACGATGATGTCGATCTGGCCTTCCGTGTCGGCCCAGATCTCCTCGGCCGTCGTCCGCCGATGCACCTCGGGATTGGCAGGATTCTTGAACTGCTGCGGCATGAAAAACTGTGTGCTTGAACGGCTGATCTCCTCGGCATGCCGCACGGCACCGGGCATCCCCTCGGCTGCCGGCGTGAGCACGAGTTCGGCACCGAGGGCCTTGAGCATCCGCCGTCGCTCGAGGCTCATGCTCTCGGGCATCGTGACGCGGAGTTTGTAGCCGCGGGCCGCACACACGTAGGCGAGTCCGATGCCCGTGTTGCCGCTGGTGGGCTCGATGATCACGGTCTCGGGGCTGATCAGGCCTTCCCGCTCTGCCGCATCGACCATCGCGCAGGCGATTCGATCCTTCACGCTCCAGAGCGGATTCATGTTCTCGATCTTGCCGGCGACGGTGGCGACGCAGCCCTCGGTGACACGCCGGAGGAGCACTAGCGGCGTGCGGCCGATGCACTGCGTGATGTCACTTCGGATACCAGCCGGCAGTTTCGTGGTCACCATGATTCCCAGATCCTCGTGAACGACGGACGGCCTCCGACCCCAGCCGGCACAACCCGTCCTCTCCATTCTATCGGCACGACCGGCACGAAACTCGAATTATGGCTCTGGTGGAGATGCCACCCGCTTTCCCATCGCTTGCGCTCCGGGCTTCTTGAGCGGCTACGGCAACCGCTTGACCTTGATGCTGCGGTAGTGGACTTCGCTGCCCGGGTCGTGGGCCTGGAGGGCGAAGGTGCCCTCAGAAAGCTTCCGCGTTCCCGTCACCCCTGCCGGCTCCACGAACTCATAGAGCACCCGGCCGTCGACGGCCACGCCCACGGCCTTGCCGTTGACGATGACCTCGAGCGTGAACCAGGTGTCGTCCTTCACGGGCGGCGTGAAGTTCTTGACGACGTTGTAGATGCTGCCGGTGCGGACGGGATCCTGCTGCGAGTTGTTAATCTGAATCTCGTAGCCCTGCGCCGGCCAGCCCTCGGGCTGGAACGCGGTGTGGATGAACAGGCCAGAGTTGGCGACCGGCTTAGTCATCACCTCGGCCTTCAGGTGGAAATTCTTGAACTGCTCAGGCTTGGAATCGTCGGCACCGACGTAGAAAAGATGGCTGCGGGGACCGTGGCAGACAATCGCTCCGTCCTTCACCGACCAGCTTGCGGTATTCTCAGAGACCTTCCACCCCGCGAGGCTCCTGCCGTCGAATAACTGCACGAAGCCATCGTCGTCACCCGCCGCGAATGCCCGCCCGCAGATCATCTGACAGGGGGCGAGAAATGCCACCATCCAGGCGGCCCATCGAACCAGTTCCGAAATCTTTACGTAGTTCATGGAAGAAACTCCCAGGTCATTCCGCGCGAAGGTCACTGCGATCGCCACGACCGCCACGTCGGCTGAGTCTCGAGAGCATACGGGAGCCGTCGTCGGCGGACCAGCCGCGACGACTCCCGCCCCCGACGCAGTCCGCCACCGGCTCGATGCCGCCGGACTGAACCATCGCCCGGTTCTGCTGTCGGTCGACACCGACGTGGCCCTCTCGGGCACGCCCTCCCGGGAATGGCTCGTGGTCACGTCCGACCATCTGTCCGTTACCGACGGGGCCGGCACCCTCCGGTCCATCGGCTGGCCCAGGGTCGATCAGGTGCGGACCACGGCCGGCGTCGGCGGCGGATCGCTGCAGGTTCGCTCCGGCACTGCCTGGATCGACCTGCTCCGCTATTCCAACGCGCTTGCGATGCGGTTCCACAAAGTCTCCCGGATGCTGGAGAAGTCACGGGAGAGCCTGGCGGCCGGGCTTCCCTACGACCTCCCAGCGATCGAGGGGCCGCTCGATCCGCCTGCGTGCCCCTCGTGCGGGCTGCGGCTCCAGTATGCCGAAGACTCCTGCCCGAGGTGCATGCAGAAGGGACAGATCGTGCGGCGTGTTGGCGAGCTGCTCGCCCCGTACGCCCGCGGCTCACTGCTCCTGTGCCTGCTGACATTCGTGGGCGTGGTCGCGGAACTTGTGCCGCCGAAGCTGCAGCAGTACATGGTCGACGACATCCTCTCGGCCAAGGCGGGCGAAGCCGGTGGCACGCTGCCCGACTTCCGGACGGCGCTACTCGTCGTTGTGCTGGCGCTCGCTTTCTCGCGAGTCCTGCTCGCCGTGGTCGGAGTGATCAAGGGACGCCTGACGTCGGCGATCGGCACGGGCATCACTGCCACGCTTCGCGAGGAGATGGTCCGCAAACTCCAGGGCCTGTCGGTGGCGTATTACGACCGCCACCAGGTCGGCTCGATGATCAGCCGGGTATCGCACGACAGCGAAGTTCTCCATGGCCTGATGCACCAGATCACCGGCGGGTTCCTCCTCCAGATCGTGCAACTCGTGGCGGTGGGGGCCATGCTCGTCTGGATCAACCCCAAACTTGCGCTCTACACGCTGATCCCGGTGCCGCTGGTGATTCTCGGTTCGTGGATCTTCTGGCGGCATGTCTATCCGCGACACTACCGGCTCTGGGACGCCACCAGCAAGCAGATGACGACGCTCTCCGGCATGCTCTCCGGCATCCGTGTGGTGAAGGCCTTTGCCCAGGAGTCGCGTGAACTCGACCGGTTTCACGGTGCGAGCGACCACCTCCGCCGCTGGCGACAGTGGGTCGAGCAGACCAACACCACCTACGCCGCCTCGATGCAGATCGTCTTCAGCCTGGGCGGCCTGATCGTCTGGTACGTCGGTGGCCGCGACGTGATCGGTGGCAGCATGACGCTTGGCCAGTTGATCGCCTTCCTCGCCTACCTGGCGATGTTCTACGCGCCACTGGGCGCCCTCTCGAACTTCACCACCTGGCTCACGAGTTTCCTGTCGGGCAGCAAGCGCGTGCTCGAACTGCTCGATACGCCCGCGCTCGTGATGGAGCCGACGGCTCCTGAGCCCTGGAGGGAGGTACGGGGCGAAATCGGCTTCGAGAACGTCACGTTCGGCTATGACCGCAACCAGCCCGTGCTTCACGATGTGTCGTTCACGGTGGCGCCCGGGGAGATGGTCGGCATCGTCGGCCGCTCGGGCTCTGGCAAGTCGACGCTCGTGAGCCTGCTCGGCCGCTTCCACGACGTGCAGGAGGGGAGAATCACGGTCGACGGCCACGACATCCGCAGCCTCGCGACCCGCGATCTCCGTCAGAAACTCGGCGTCGTCTTCCAGGACTCGTTCCTGTTCCGCGGCACGATCTGGAAAAACCTCTCCTATGGCCAGCCGCAGGCCACGGTCGAGGAAGGACTCACCGCAGCCAAGGCGGCCGGGGCTCATGACTTCCTCTGCCGCCAGCCCCTGGCCTACGAGACGTTGCTCGGTGAACACGGGGCGGGGCTATCCGGAGGCGAGAAACAACGGCTCTCGATCGCTCGCACGATCCTCTACGATCCGAAAATCCTCGTTCTTGACGAGGCCACCAGCAACATCGACGCGGAGGCCGAGAAGGCGATCCAGGAGGCTCTCGCCGTGCTCGTCCGCGGCCGAACGACGATCGCGATCGCCCACCGACTCTCAACACTTCGAAATGCCGACCGCATCCTGGCCTTCGACCGGGGCAGGCTCGTGGAGCAGGGCACGCATACGGACCTGCTCGAGGCCGACGGCATCTATGCCCGTCTCGTCCGCATCCAGACGCAGGTCACGAAGCAGCCAACCGTCGACACGCTCCTCACCGACGAGATCACATCGCTGGCGGAGGGGACAGACTCCGGCACAGCAGTGGCCGTGGGTATCAGATGGCTCGATCCCGCTAACCAGCGCTTCGTGATCACCGAACGCGAGCAGATTGATCTTCATGGAGCCGATGGTGCCGTGACCGCCGGCATCTTCGTCGTCCGCACGTTTCCGGCGTCGCATCCCGAGGCCTATCTCTCCGTCCGCGGCTGGGATGACGCGGGTGACGAGATCGAGTTCGGTATGATCCGATCACTTGAGGCATGGCCCGCCGCTGATCGAGAAGTGGTCCGGACAGCGCTGGCACGTCGGTCACTCATCCGTGAGATCCGACGCATCCACACCGTCAGCCTCGTCCATGGCTATCTCGACTTCGACGTCGAGACCGATGCCGGCCGCCGCAGTTTCACCACCCGCTGGACCCAGAGCCAGGCGTTCGACTTCGGGCCCCATGGAAAGATGCTCGTCGACACCGACGAGAACCGCTGGGTGATTCCCACCGTGGAATCACTGCCCGACCCCGACCGGGAACGGTTTTTACATTACGTGTACTGGTAGGCCTCCCGTTGATTTTGTCCGTTTATGACACCCCGGCCCTCCGAGCGGGGACATGCCGCCTGCGGGGTTTTTGTCGGTTTGTTGCGGCCCCCCGTGCGAGCAACTACAAAAACTGTCCCTCAATCCCCCGGCCTTGGCGTTCGCGATGAGCCGAGCGAGCCGCATCTTCCACTCTGGCAGACGCAACGATGACTTTCCGAGTTAGGTTTTTTCTACCCTTCTGGAGATGACTGATGAATATTACTGATCTGATTTCGAGCCAACTGACGCCCGATGTCCTCGGCAAACTCGGCAGCCTCATCGGGGCCAACGAGTCGCAGACCAAGACCGCCACCAGCGCGGCGGTGCCCGCGCTCTTGAACGTGTTCTCGAAGATGGCATCGACCAACAGCGGCGCCGAACAACTCGCCAAGTCGATGGGTGGCCTCGACCTCGGCATGCTCGGTAACCTCGCGGGTGCCCTCGGCGGCAATCAGGCCTCTGGGCTGGGGAGCCTCGGCGGCAACCTCCTGACGTCGCTGCTCGGCGGCGGTAACAACCTCTCGAGCTTGGTCGGCACAATCGCCCAGTTCGCTGGCATGCAGCCTGGGATCATGAAGACGCTCTTGACCTACCTCGCCCCGATCGTGCTCGGCATGATCGCGAAGCAGTTCACCGGCCGCCCCGACGCCTCCAGCGTGTCGCGGCTGTTCGCGGAGCAGGGCAACGGTATCCGTGGCAGCCTACCGAAGGGCCTGTCGCTTGGCGACTTCGGCTCGGTCAGCGGTCGTCCCAGCGAGCCTGCCCGCCACGGCGGCCACTCGCACGAGCCGCAGCCTGCCGGCCTGCCCGGCTGGCTCCTCCCGCTGCTCGCCCTCGGAGCCCTCGGCCTCGGCTGGTACCTCTGGAACCAAAATAAGGCTGCCAACGAGGTCCGCCCCGTGGCTATCGCCGAGACCGAGCGGAAGGTCGGCCCGGTGACCGTGAAAGAGAAGGAAGTCATTGCAACCAAGGGTGATAAGGAGATCATCGACGTCGTCGCCGAGCAGATCTCAATCGACCCGAAGTTCCTCGAGGCGATCCGCGTGGGCAAGAACGCCACCGAACTCTTTAGCGGCCTCACCAGCGTGTTCAAGGGTGTGACCAGCACGGAAACGGCCAATCTGGCCCTGCCGGAGCTCGAAACACTCGCCCCGCTGCTCACCTCGCTCAAGGACGAGGCGGAGAAGTTGCCTGCCGAGGAGAAGCCCGCGTTTGCCGCGTTCATCGGCAAGAACCTCGGTCTCCTGTCGAAGGTGATCGACACCGTGATGGCAATCCCGGGCGTCAAGGCCCTGCTTGGCCCGGTGGTCACTCCGATGGTCGAGACGCTCACGAAGATGTCGAAGTAGTCCGCATCCGCGGTTGCACGACATGACCAGACACCGGCCCGGATCGGCTCCGCTGATCCGGGCCGGCTCGTTTCGAGAGCACATCCAACTGACGTGGCTCGCCGGCTCGGGGGCGGCAAAAGTCGCCGCTGCGCGGTCCTGCGGATTGTCGCTCTATCGCCGCGGCGGCTCAGGTGCTCCTCGAGCGTTCGCCGACCCCCGTGCCTCCCGTCAGGAAGCCCCAAACGCAAGCGCGGGGAATGCGGGTAGCACCCCGCCCCGCTCCACACCGCTCTCGACCGCATTCGACTGTGCCATCTCGCCGCTACACCCAAGGCAGATGCGCTCTGGGTCAGATGATCGCCAGCGGGTTTCGCTTTTCCTCGAGCGTCCCCCGTGTGACGCCGACACGGTTGGCGGCCTTGAGTGCCGTCCAGACATCCCGGCCCGTCGTCCGGCCGGCGAGGAGCTCGCGGTAGGCGGTGATCACACGGCCGATCTCGACGCTGGTCTCGTCGAGGAGCTCGACGCGGTAGTGGCGGACCCCCCTGGCAAGGAGCATCGGTACGGCCTCGGCGCCGCTCTGGGGCACGGCGTTGTAGAGGGTGTTGCGGCAGCCCACGTCGGCCGCGAGCGGGTGCTCGACGCCGATCCGGTCGCGAAGTTTCACCACGTGTTCGTCGCAGGGCCGTCCGCAGTTGTGCTTGTTGGTGCCGGGGGAGAGTACGGCGCAATACACGCAGTGCTCCATGTGAAACATCGGCATGTGCTGATGGACGACCACCTCGAGCCGCTCTGGCTTCGTCGCCGCCACCAGTGCCAGCAGTTGCTCCCGATTGCAGTCGTAAGACACCGTCACTCGTTCGCAGCCCGCCGCCGTGAAGAACTCAGCCGTCACCTCATTCGTGACGTTGAGCGAGAAATCGCCCACCACGGGCATCCCCAGCTCCCGGAAAAAACGCAGCCCCGCCCAGTTCCGCACGAGGATCCCGTCGGCCGCATGCTTTTCCAGCAGCCTGAAGATGCCCATTTCGTCGGGCTTCTGGATTCGCGGGGTGGCGAGGTGGATCGTGGCCCCGACTCCGCGGCAGCGTTCGACGGCCTCACGGTATTGCCGAATGTCGGCGAACTCGGCATGGATCCGCCGCTCACCGATGTCGAGCACGCTGCCGAGCTGGTCGAGCGAGCGGACGAGCACGTGGAGTGTGGGAATCAACGCTGGCGTAAGAGCCGCCTCCGCAACGATTCCACCCGTGTCGCGGATCGTCATGCCAGACTGCCGCTTTCGTGGTGCGGTGGCCGCCGACTCAAGCCCGGCGACGAGATCGTGCCTGAGCTTTCCGAGCACGCTAAAGGGCACCATCGGCACGCCGGTGATATCGGCCGAAAGACCGCGAAGTTCGAACGGGGTGCCGCCCAGGCGGCCGAGCTGGTCGCGAAGCGTGTCGATGGAGAGCGGGTGCTTCGTGGCCTCACGGGCCGGCTCTTCCGACGCGACCTCGCAGGTCGCGCCGCGCAGGGAGCGGGCCATCACGCGCACGACCGCGCCGGCCGCGACCACCACGTGCAGGTCGACCGGCTGCCTGCGCTTGAGGTCGCTACCCGCAAACGTCTTGCGGAGTCGCGACGTCAACGCCTGGTCGTCGGTCTTCCAAACGGTCTGTCCCGGCTTGATGCGGGCGTCATCGAAGGCGCCGTGGGCAAACGCGAGCTCCACGCGGCCGGTATCAACGGGCTCGACGAGTGACCGGCCCCGGTCGAAGACCTCGTAGACGCGGCCCCCCGCCGCCTCGTCACCCGTCGCGCCGCAGTCGAAGGCGACGCCGTCCCCACGCTTCACTTCCGCCATGAGGTCGACCGCGATCCGGCCGCGACGGACCTCCGCCACCGTCCCGAGCCGCACGCCCCGCTTCGCGCTGCCCGTCGCCGGCACGAGCATTTTGTGATCGCAGCCCTTGAGCCAGCCCGGGGAAAAGCCCCTCGAAAACGAGAGTTCCATCTCCTCGACCTGCCGGGGCGTGAACGTGACGGGCTGCCCGGCCACTGCCGTGTCGATTGCCTGACGGTAATGCCGCGTGATGTTGGCCACGTATTCGGCCGTCTTGAGCCGGCCTTCGATCTTGAAGGCCGACACGCCGGCCTCGATCAGTTCGGGCGCCAGGGCATAGGCGGCGAGATCCTGCGGCGAGAGCAGGTACTTCTTGTCAGCGAGATCGACATCCCTGCCGTCGCAGACGAGGTCGTAGGGGAGCCGGCAGGCTTGGGCGCACTGTCCGCGGTTGGCACTGCGGCCGCCGAGCGACTCGCTCGTCAGGCACTGCCCCGAATAGGCCACGCAGAGCGCTCCGTGCACGAACACCTCGAGTGGCATCGCGGTCAGCCGGCGGATGGCCGCAATCTCATCGATCGAAAGTTCCCGGGCCACGACGACGCGGTCCATCCCGAGCTCCTCGGCCAGAGCGATCGTCTCGGCACTCGTGAGCGTCATCTGCGTGGAGGCGTGCAGCGGCAGGTCGGGGGCGAGATCGCGGATCAACCGGGCCGCGCCGACGTCCTGCACGAGCACCGCATCGACGCCGGCATCGGCCACCGCCGCCACGACGCGGGCAAACTCCCGCAACTCGTCACTGAACACCAGCGTGTTGAGAGTGGCGTAGCCCCGAAGGCCGCGGAGGTGCAGCGTCTGCATCAGCCGCGGTAGATCCTCGAGGGCGAAGTTGGCCGCACGGGCCCGGGCGTTGAAGCCGGTCTCGAGGCCGAAGTAGACGGCGTCGGCCCCGTTCTCGATCGCCGCGCGGACGCAGTCCCAGTCGCCGGCAGGCGCGAGGAGTTCAGGGATTGCGCGAGTGAGATCGCTTCTGGGATACATAGAGCGACGAGTTGGTGAACCGAGCAGGGGGGCGCGGGGGTCGGCGAACGCTCGCGGAGCCTTGGGCGGATTCTCGCCCAGGCGACGAGACGTTTGCCGCCCCCGAGCCGGCGATCCACGGAAGTCGAATGCGGTCTCGGAAGGCGGGAGTCGGCGAGCTTCCTACTGAGTATAGGTCGCCGCCGCGGCCCCGGCGTTTAGATCGCATCTGCCTTTGGTGGAGCGGCGAGATGGCACCTTGGAGGAGGGAGGCGCGGGGGTCGGCGAACGCTCGAGGAGCGCCTGAGCCGCCGCGGCCCTCAGCGACAAGACTTTTGCCGCCCCCGAGCCGGCGATCCACCAAACTCGAACGCGCTTCAGTCCTCGTTGCCGCGGAGTTTGGCGAGCACCGAGTAGTCCTCGAGCGTCGTCGTGTCACCCGATGTTTCGCGGCCGGCGGCGATATCCCGCAGCAGTCGCCGCATGATCTTGCCGCTGCGGGTCTTGGGGAGCGACGCCGTAAAGTGGATGTCATCGGGCGTGGCCAGGGCACCGATCTGATGGCGGACGTGCTTTCGCAGCACGTCCTTGAGCGCGTCGTTCGGCTCACCCGAGCGAAGTGTGACAAACACCGCCACCGCCTCCCCCTTCACCTCGTGCGGCCGGCCGACGGCTGCCGCCTCGGCGACACTCGGATGACTGACCAGCGCGCTTTCGATTTCGATGGTCGAGAGCCGGTGGCCGGCAACGTTGAGCACGTCGTCGATCCGCCCCATGATCCAGTAGTAGCCGTCGGTGTCCTGCCGGGCGTTGTCACCGGCGAGATACTTGCCCGGTACCTTCGACCAGTAGGTCTCGTGAAACCGCTCCTCGTCGCCCCAGATGCCGCGGAGCATCCCCGGCCAAGGCTGCTGCATCACGAGCCAGCCACCTTCTCCCTGCTCGACGGGATGGCCCGCCGCATCGACGATCTGGGGCACCACGCCGGGGAGCGGCAGCGTGCAGCTGCCGGGCTTGGTGGGCGTGCAGCCCGGCAGCGGGCTCATCATGATCCCGCCCGTCTCCGTCTGCCACCAGGTGTCGACGATCGGACACCGCTTGCCGCCAATGACTTCGTGATACCAGATCCATGCCTCGGGATTGATGCCTTCGCCGACCGTACCGAGCAGTCTCAGGCTCGAGAGATCACGTCCCTCGATGTGCTGCATGCCCCACTTCATGAAGGAGCGGATCGCGGTGGGGGCCGTGTAGAAGATCGTCGGCTTCTCCTGCTCGATGATCTCCCAAAATCGACCCTCGTGCGGAGCATTCGGCGCGCCCTCGTAGATCAGGATGCTCGCGCCGGCGGCCAGCGGCCCGTAGGTCACGTAACTGTGGCCAGTGATCCAGCCGCAGTCCGCCGTGCACCAGAAGAGGTCGTCTTCCCGCAGGTCGAAGACCCACTCGGCCGTAGTCTTGGCCCACAGCAGGTAGCCGGCGGTCGTGTGCTTGATGCCCTTCGGCTTCCCGGTCGAGCCGCTCGTGTAAAGGATGAAGAGCGGCGCCTCGGAATCGAGCGGCACGGCGGGCGTGTCGGTCGGCATGCCAGCCACGAGGTCATGCCACCAGACATCGCGGCCGGGCACCATCTCGACCGGCTGCCCGGTCCGCTTCAGGACCACCACGTGTTGAACGGTGGTGGACGGATGCGACGACGACGCCAGCGCCGCATCGACGTTCTTCTTGAGCGCCAGCTGCGCTCCCCGCCGCCAGCCGCCGTCGGCCGTGATCACCGCCACCGCCTTCGCGTCGTGATTGCGGTCGGCGATCGCCTCACTCGAAAACCCGCCGAAGATCACCGAGTGCACCGCGCCGATTCGGGCACAGGCGAGCATCGCGATCACCAGTTCCGGCGTCATCGGCATGTAGATCGAGACCACGTCTCCCTGCTTCACGCCCAGTTTTTCGAGGCCGGCGGCGAGCCGGCAGACCTCGGCGTGGAGTTCCCGGTAGGTGAACGTGCATCGCTCGCCAGTGGGCTCACCGACCCAGACGATGGCGGTCTTGTCGCCATGGCCGGCTGCGATCTGATGATCGAGGCAGGCGGCCGACGCGTTGGTCTGGCCATCAACGAACCACCGCGCCACGGGCGGCTGCCAGTCGAGCACCTTCGTGTAGGGCTTCATCCACGGCAGCTGCTGCGCCCTGGCGTGCCAGAAACCCTCGGGATCGCGGGCGGCCTCGTCATAGAGCCGACGATACTCCTCGAGCGATCCGATCCGGGCCTGCTTGGAAAACTCCGCCGGGGGTGGAAAGACCCGCGTCTCTTGCATCACGCTCGCTAGCTTGCCACCCGCGCCCGTTGATTCCGCCATGGACGATCGCTCCTTGTCGTTACACTTTTCTCGACGGCACCACAGCCCCGCCGCCACCAAAACAGCTATCCTCGTCGTCCCCAAAGCCGATGCCAAGTGCCCTGGCCGCCTGCACGGCGGATCCGTGCGGATCGACGGTCGAAAGCCGACCGATCGCCGCCGCGATCGTCACGCTGGAGATGTCCGGCGGCCGATAGCAGACCATCTCGCCAAAGCGGCCCTCGTGCACGAGCCGCGTGGCGTGGGCCCCAAACTCGGTCGCCAGCATCCGATCGAAGGGCGTGGGTGCGCCGCCCCGCTGGAGGTGCCCGAGCACGACGGTGCGGACCTCGCGACCGAGCCGGGCTTCGACCTCGCGCCCCACGATCTCCCCGATCCCGCCGAGTTTCACCTGCCCGGCGCAGTCGCCGGTGCCAGCATGCACAAGCCCGCCGCCGGGCGCACGGGCCCCCTCTGCCACGACGATGAGCGTGAACCGCTTTCCTACGGCGTCGCGTTCGACCACCTTGCGGCAGACGTTCTCGAACGTCCAGGGAATCTCCGGGAGCAGGATCACGTCGCCGCCCCCCGCGATGCCGGCATGAAGGGCGATCCAGCCGGCGTGGCGGCCCATCACCTCGAGCACCATCACCCGCTCGTGGCTGGCGGCTGTGGTGTGGAGCCGGTCGAGCGCGTCAGTGGCGGCGGCCACCGCCGAGTCAAAGCCGAACGTGAAGGCGGTGACCCCGAGGTCGTTGTCGATCGTCTTGGGCACGCCCACGACCGGGATGCCATATTCATGGAGCTGCTGGGCGATGCCGAGCGAGCCGTCGCCCCCCACGCAGATCAGGCCTGTGAGAGCCAGCTGCCGAACGGTCACCGCCACCTCTTCGAGCAGGGCTGGGTCGATCCGCACTCGTTCCCCTTCGCCCACCAGCGCGGTGAACCGGCCCCTGTTGGTGGACCCCAGGATCGTGCCGCCCTGCAGGAGAATGCCCGCGGTGTTCTGGGCGTTGAGCGGCATGTAGTTGACGGGCTCGACGAGACCCTCATAGCCGCGCAGAAACCCAATGCAGTCGTAGCCCAGTCGGATGGCCGACTTCGTCGAGGCCCGGATGACGGCGTTGAGGCCTGGACAGTCGCCGCCACTGGTGAGGATGCCGATCGTGGGCCTGCGGCTCATAAATCACTCACCATGCTCGGCGAGCCAGCGTTCGGCGTCGAGTGCTGACATGCAGCCCGTGCCGGCAGCCGAGATCGCTTGGCGGTAGTAGTCGTCGGCCACGTCACCCGCCGCAAACACCCCCTCCACGCTCGTCGCCGTGCGGAAGTGCTGCTTCCAGACGATGTACTTCTTCGGCGTCAGCTCCAACTGGCCATTGAGAAAGCCTGTGTTGGGCGTGTGGCCGATCGCGAGAAACACCCCCGCCGCCTCGATCGTCGTCTCCTGACCGCCAGCGGCCGTGCTTCCGAGCCGCACGCCTGTCACGCCTCCCGTGTCGTCGCCGAGCACCTCGGCGAGCGCCGAGTTGAAGTGGATCTTGATCTTGGGGTTTTCCAGAGCCCGCGTGGCCATGATCTTGCTGGCCCGCAGCGCGTCACGGCGATGCACAAGATGGACGGTGCTCGCAAACTTGGAGAGGTAGGTCGCCTCCTCCACCGCCGAATCGCCTCCCCCCACCACCACGATGGGCTTGTTACGGAATCGCGGCAGCGCGCCGTCGCAGACAGCGCAGGCGCTCACTCCGCGGTTCTTGAACCGCTCCTCGCTCGGTAGCCCAAGCCAGTTGGCGCTGGCGCCCGTTGCCACGATCACGCACTTCGCGTGCACTGGCGGCCCATCAACGGGCTCGAGCACGAAGGGCCGCTTCGAGAAATCGACTCGCACGATGTCGTCGGTGATGATCCGCGTGCCAAAGTTGACGGCCTGCTGCCGCATGAGTTCCATCAACTCCGGGCCCGTCACGCCGTGCCCCTCGTGCGGGGCCATCATTGAGCGCCGCTCCGTGGGGAGCGCGGAGTCGAGGAAGCCGCCGAGGTTGCCCGCGGGGAAGCCGGCGTAGTTCTCGACCTCGCTCGTGAGTGCGAGCTGGCCGAGCGGGAGCGTGCCCGCCATCCGGTTCTCCTCAGTGATCGCCCCCTCGAAGACGAGCGGCTTGAGCTGGGCGCGGGCGGCGTAGGTCGCAGCCGACCATCCGGCCGGGCCACTGCCGATGATCACGAGGTGCTCGAGCGAGGACGACATGGAGGGCTCCCGGATTGAGGTCGCGGCCCCGTCGCGTCGACGGCGGCCCACGGAACAGGCATGATGTACCCGTTAACGGCCACTGCGGAAACCCGCCCTCGTCAAACTCCGGAACCCAGCCCCCCATGAGCCTGCTCGCCGTCCTCGTCCCGAGCGCCGTCGTCCTGCTGCTCGCCTACCGCATCTATGGCAGCCTGCTCGCCCGGCTCTTCCAGCTCGATCGCGACGCTCCCACCCCCGCCGTCACGCTCCGAGACGACATCGACTACGAGCCGATCCCGCCGCAACTCCTGCTCGGGCAGCATTTCTCGGCGATTGCGGCGGCCGGACCGATCGTCGGCCCGATCCTCGCCGGAGTGGCGTTCGGCTGGGTGCCGGCACTCCTGTGGATCCTCGTCGGCAGCATCTTCATCGGCGGCGTGCACGACTTCGCGGCGCTCGTGGCCTCCATTCGCCACAAAGCCCGTTCGATCGCGGAGGTGGTCCGCGACCACATGAGCCGCCGGGCCTACCTTCTTTTCCTGTCGTTCGTGTGGATCGCGCTGGTCTACATCATCGTGGCTTTCACCGACATCACGGCGCAGAGCTTCGTGGGGAGGCAGGTGCTTGAAAACGGTGAGAGCGTCTCGGGTGGAGGGATCGCCACCTCGAGCCTGCTCTATCTGGCGCTCCCTGTCATCATGGGGCTGTGCATGCGGCATGCGCGAATGCCACTGTGGCTCGCGACCACGATCTTTCTGCCGCTGGTCGGCCTGGCCATCTGGGGCGGCCAGAAGATTCCGTTGGAACTCGGCCAGATGCTGCAGATTAGTGATGCGACCTCCCAGAAGATCTGGGGCGTGCTGCTGCTGGCGTACTGCCTCGTGGCCGCAATGGTGCCCATGTGGCTCCTCCTCCAGCCACGTGGCCACCTCGGCGGCTGCTTCCTCTACGTGGCCCTTGCCGGAGCCGTGGTCGGGCTGATTGCGAGCGACCGTTCGCTGGCGGCGGTCTTCGGTGGGGAATCGGCGATCCGCTATCCCGCGTTTACCGGCTGGCAGGCGGCCAACGGTCAGAGCCTGATCCCGATGCTCTTCATCACGATCGCCTGCGGTGCCTGCTCGGGCTTCCACTCCCTGATCGCCTCGGGCACCACAAGCAAGCAACTTCGCCGGGAGACCGACGCCCGAGCGATCGGCTACGGCACGATGCTCCTCGAGGCGATGGTGGCGGTGGTGAGCCTGTGCTGCGTGATGGTGCTCGCGAGCGACAGCCCGCTAACAAAGCAGTCGCCCAACTTCATCTATGCCTTGGGGATGGGCCAGTTTCTCGAGATCCTCGGCGTGCCGGCGACCATCGGCGTGTCGTTCGCCCTGATGGCCTTCACGACCTTCGTTTACGACACCCTCGACGTCTGCACGCGGCTGGGCCGCTACATCGTTCAGGAACTTACCGGGCTCACTGGCCGGGCCGGCGCCTGGCTGGGCACGGCTGCCACCGCCGGCGTGCCGCTCATCTTTCTACTCCGGCCCAATCTCGATGCCGACGGCAACCCTGTGCCGGCCTGGAAGATGTTCTGGACGCTCTTCGGGGCGAGCAACCAACTCCTCGCAGCGATTACGCTCCTGGGGGTGACAGTCTGGCTCTGGCGAACGCGTCACGCCACGTGGATCTGGTTCGTGACGGGCCTACCGACGGCCTTCATGTATGTGATGAGCATCTGGGCGCTGTTCTCGATCACCCTGCCGCGGTTCCGTGGTCCCGAAGGCTGGATGCTGCCCGCCGACCCGGTGCCGTGGGCGGGAGTGGTGCTGCTCGGCCTCTCGGCCGTGATGCTCGTCGAGGCGATCCGTGCCCTCGCCGAGCCTTCAGGGCCACCCGCGCAGCGTCCCATGAACGTGGGCCCGGCCCTCGCGGCCGCGACGGTGCGCTAACGCCGTGCAGCTGCGACCCAAGAAGCCCGGAGCGTGAGCGATGGGAATACGGGTCATGACCATCGTGATTGCGCGGAGCGCAAAGAAGTGGAGAACGTTTTTCCCGCGCTTCCGCTTGGGGCTTGCTGTCGGGAGGCGGCCGGCACGAGCATTCACGACAACGGCGGTATCTTCCCGCACAGTGCCAATCTCGGCGTCGAGGCCCGATGGGAGGCGTCTGGAACTATTTCTGCATCCAACCCCCGGTCGCCAGCGAACCCCTTCCTGCCGGGCCGCTTGGCTTGGGCGACTGTGTCTTCATTTCCCCTCGAAAGGTGTTTCCTTATGCGAATTTTGCTCACCCGAATGGCCCTGATGGCGGCTGTGGCGCTGCCCGCAATTGCCCCGGCCTATGCCGACGAGTGCCCGGTCGCCGCGGCTGCGAAGGCCAAAGCAGCCTCTCAGGCCCATATTCAGACGGTGGCTTTTAATGCCCAGGCCAAGGACATCGTTGACACGGCCGTGGCGGCAGGCGATTTCAAGACCCTCGTGGCAGCGGTGCAGGCAGCCGGGCTGGTCGAGACGCTGAAGGGCCCCGGGCCGTTCACTGTCTTCGCGCCCACCGACGCGGCTTTTGCGAAGCTCCCGGCCGGCACGGTCCAGTCGTTACTGAAGCCTGAAAACAAGGCGAAGCTCGTAGCGGTGCTGACGTACCACGTCGTCCCCGGCAAGGTCATGGCCAGCGACGTCGTAAAGCTCACCGAGGCCCCGACGGTGCAGGGCGCGAAGGCCACCGTCAAGGTTGAGAATGGCGTCGTGATGATCGATAATGCCAAAGTCGTGAAGACCGACATTGTGACGAGCAATGGCGTGATTCATGTGATCGACGCAGTTATTCTGCCGCCCGAGAAGAAGTAGTACGATATCTGGCGGGCCCGCGCGAAGTAATGGCCGCGGGCCGGCCTTCGTTGCAATCGCGACAAGGCGGGGTGGGCAAAGGCCTGCCCCGCCCGCTGTCGTGATGGCGACAGGGCAGGCGGTCAGTCTCGGAACCTCCGGACTCGTCGAGGCTCGTCTTGCAGGAACTTCTGCTCACGCGGATTGCCGATGGTGATGGTTCGGCCGTGCCGGACTGCGTCTCTCGGTATGGCGGCTTGGTGTGGGCGCTGGCACGACGCCGGCTGGGAAATGGTGCCGACACCGAGGATGCCGTGCAGGAAGTATTCATCGACCTTTGGAGGTCTGCTGCTCGTTTCGATCCGCAGGTGGCGGAGGAGATCACGTTCGTAGCGATGATCGCGAGACGCAGGCTGATCGATCGGGTGCGTCGCCGGGGCCGGCTGCCCACGGCCGCTTCGCTCGATGGAACCGACGGAGCGGAGGTAGCCGACCGTGCCGCTCCGGTGGGCATGCGGCTGGAACTCGGGGAGGAGGCACGAATCGCGGCCGAACAGCTTGGGCAACTCGATCTCGATGAGCAGCGGGTTTTGCGGCTGTCGATCTACGATGGACTGTCGCACTCCGCGATCGCCGAACAGACCTCGCTGCCGCTGGGCACCGTCAAGTCACACATCCGCCGGGGGCTCGATACGCTGCGGCGAAGGTTGTCGCGACGAACGCGGGACGACCGTGAGACAAAATCGTCCGAGAGCCCTGCGACGGCTCGGAGGGTTCCCCGATGACCGGCAACGACGATCTCTTCCCTGACGACCCAGCTTGGGATGGCGATCCCGTGGGCGGTCTGACGGACTTGGAGAAGGCTGCAGCCGCGTGCGAACTAGTGTTTGTGGCCGGCGGCCCGGCGGAGGTC
This sequence comes from Planctomicrobium piriforme, assembly GCA_945869735.1. Taxonomy (GTDB): domain Bacteria; phylum Planctomycetota; class Planctomycetia; order Pirellulales; family UBA1268; genus QWPN01. The sequence goes on along the minus strand of CAMBPQ010000037.1, from coordinate 11,482 downwards.
GCCGAAGGATGCTCGCTGGTCGTGGAGCCGCTGCCCGCAGTCGTGGCCGAGCGGATCCGCAACGCGGTGGCCGGGCACATGGAGCGGAATCCCGCGACCGCCGGCGGCCGGTCGGCTGCCCACAGCACTCCGGTCGGCCCGACGATCGCACCGCCGTCCCGGCACGGCCACGACTCGTTTGCGTCCATGCTCGTGCCGGCCGCTGGGCTCGTGCCGGCCTCCAGACTCATGCATTTTTCTGGCTGGTGCGCAGCCCTCGGCCTTGGGCTCGCCCTCGTGTGGCAACTACAAAACCCGCCGGTGGCCGTCACGCCGACGGATCGCCGGCAGCAACTGCTGGCAGAGGACCCCGCGGCCCTTTCGGCCGCCTGGACTGCCGGCAAGGACGCGGCCATCGCCGCGGCAGCCGCCCGCACAGATGACGCCAGACCGGACAACGCCAGACTGGGCGACGTGGTCTGGAGCCAAAGCCGGCAGCAGGGCTTCATGCGTTTCCGTGGGCTGGCAGCCAACGACCCCACCGTGGAGCAGTACCAACTCTGGATCTTCGATGCCGACCGCGACGAGGCTTATCCTGTCGATGGCGGCGTGTTCGATGTGGCCGCATCCGACGCCGACGGCGAGATCGTGGTGGCGATCGACGCCCGTCTGCCGGTGGGCAAGCCAACGCTGTTTGCGATCACGGTCGAGAGGCCGGGGGGCGTGGTGGTGTCGAGCCGCGAGCGGCTGCCGCTGCTCGCGCAGGTTCCGTGAGGGTCGTTGTTTCTCCGGCAGGCCTGTTGCTGCTTGACAGGGTAGCGCTCGGGGTCGTTCCCTTGGCAGGTCTACCCTAGTGATAGACATTGGTTCCATTCATGGGGGCAGGTCAGAATCAAGTTCAGCCTCAATGGTGCAGGAGGCTGAGGCACCGAACCTCGCGGCCGAGCCGGCCCACACCTTCGCGCTCTACGGCGAGGACGCGAAGAAGCCCGGCACGTTCGCCAACGCGACGCTCATGGCGCGGCGGATGGTGGAGCGGGGCGTGCGGTTCGTGCAGATCTATATCAACAACTGGGACACCCACGCCAACGTCGCCGGCCGGCTCCCGATGCAGTGCAAGGACGTCGACCAGGCCTGCTGGGGGCTGGTGCAGGACCTCAAGGCGCGGGGCATGTTCGACGACACGCTCGTGATCTGGGGAGGCGAGTTCGGGCGGACGGTCTACTCGCAGGGCGGGCTCTCCAAGGAGAACTACGGCCGCGACCACCATCCCCGCTGCTTCACGATGTGGATGGCCGGCGGCGGCGCGCGGCCGGGGCAGATCCATGGTGAGACCGACGACTTCTCCTACAACATCGTCAAGGACCCGGTGCACATCCGCGACTTCCACGCCACCGTCCTCCAACTGCTCGGCTTTGATCACGAGCGGCTCACCTACCGCCACCTCGGCCTGGATCAGCGGCTCACGGGTGTCGAGCCGGCCCGCGTGATCCCCGACCTGATGGCGTAGCCCGTCACGCCGGCACATTTCCGGCGACGGCATGGCCGGAATCTCGCAGGCCGGGGCTGCTGTGGCTGCTTATACTGCGGGATCCCGCCTCCGGTCTGGCCCCAGGAGTGTCACGCATGCTGCGCACGGTTCTTCGCGGTTTTTTCGTGGTTCTCTGGCTCGGCCTGCCGGCGGCCCGTGCCGACATCCTCGCCCTCCAGGAGGGCGACCACATCTGCATCGTCGGCGGCGGCGTCGCCGACGCCATGCAGCACTCCGGCTGGCTGGAGACGCTGCTCCATGCCCGGTTCCCCGGGCACCGGCTCGTGATCCGCAACCTCGGCTACGACGGCGACGAGATCGACCCGGTGAAGCGGCTCCGCAGCGCCGATTTCGGCACCCCCGACCAGTGGCTGGCCGGCGTCGCTCCGATCCCGCGGCCGGACGAACTCAAGACCAGGGATCACGTCCGCGAGAACCGCTTCGAACTCGTGGGCACGAAGGCCGACGTGATTTTCGCCTTCTTCGGTGCCAACGAGGCGCACGCGGGCCCGGCCGGCCTCGACGCCTTCAAGCAGCAGGTGGCGGCATTCATCGACCACACCCGCGGTCAGAAGTATGACGGCGTCGAGCCACCGCGGGTCGTGCTCTTCACGCCGATCGCGCACGAGAACATCCCCGCGAAGGATCCCTCCCGGCCACACTGGAACGATGGGGCCGTCCACAACGGCAGCTTGAAGACGTACGCCGCTGCCATGGAGGAGATCTGCCGGGCCAAGGGTGTGACCTGCGTCGATCTCTTCGGTCCCACGGCCGTGGCCTACGGCCGGACCAAGGAGCTGCTTACCGAGGACGGCATCCATCCCACCGAGCGCGGCGACCGGGAGATTTCCCGGATCGTCGACGAGTCGTTGTTCGGCGTGCCGCCGGTTCGCACCGAGCAGGCCCTAGAGCGGCTGCGCCGGGCGGTGGTCGACAAGAACTTCTTCTGGTTCAACCGCTACCGGGCCACCGACGGCTACTCCGTCTACGGCGGCCGCTCCTGGCTCAAGTTCGCTCCCGACCAGCAAAGCAACTACGAGGTGGGCCAGCGGGAGCTCGAATACATCGACGTGAAGACGGCCAACCGCGACCGGCGGATTTGGGCCACGGCGGCCACGCTGGCCGACGCCGCGGCTCCGCTGCCGCCGGTGGAGGACGTGGGGCTGCCCCCGCTGTTGCCGGTGACGACCAACAAGCCCGGGCCGCTGCCCGAGGGGAAGCACGAGTTTCTCTCCGGTGCGGATGCGATCGGGAAGATGACCGTCCACTCGGGCATGAAGGTGGAGCTCGTCGCCGACGAGAGCCGCTTCCCCGAACTGATCAACCCCGTGCAGATGTCCTTCGACACCAAGGGCCGGCTCTGGGTGGCGGTGTGGCCGATGTACCCGCACTGGTCACCCGACGGGCCGATGCACGACGGGCTGCTGATCCTCGAGGACGACGACGGCGACGGCCGCACCGATCGCGTGAAGACGTTCGCCGGGGACCTCCACAACCCGACCGGCTTCGAGTTCTGGGGGAAGGGCGTAATCGTGGCCCAGGGGCCCGACGTCCTCTATCTCGAGGACACCAACGGCGACGACCGCTACGACGTGAAGCGGCGGATCATCCGCGGCCTCGACACGGCCGACACCCACCATACCGCCAACAGTTTCACGCTCGATCCGATGGGCGGCCTCTACTTCCAGGAGGGCACGTTCCACTACTCCCAGCCCGAGACGCCCTGGGCGCCGCCGGTCCGCGTGGCCAACGGCGCCGTGTTTCGCTACGAGCCGCGGACGGGCAAACTCGGCCTCTACACGTCGTATTCGTTCGCCAATCCCCACGGCCACGCCTTCGGCCGCTGGGGCGAGGACGTCGTCTACGACGGCACGGGAGCGGTCCCCTACTGGGGCAGCGTGTTCTCCACGCGGCTCGAGGGCATGGACAAGCACACGAACGCACCGTCGATCTACAAGCAGCGGACGCGGCCCTGTCCGGGTGTCGAGATCCTGTCGAGCCCCCACTTCCCCGCCGAGATGCAGGGCAACCTGCTCGTGGGCAACGTGATCGGCTTCCAGGGCATCCTGCAGTACACGCTCAAGCCGATCGCCAACCAAGCGCCGCAGGCCTTCCCGGAGGCCGTCGAGGTGGAGCCGATCGTGTCGTCGAGCGATCCGCTCTTCCGGCCGGCCGACCTGGAGATGGGCCCGGACGGCGCTCTCTACTTCACCGACTGGCAAAACCCGATCATCGGCCACATGCAGCACAATCTCCGCGATCCCAATCGCGACCGTCTCCACGGCCGCGTGTATCGCGTGGTGATGGCCGATAAGCCGGTCGCGAAGCCTGCGCCGATCGCCGGGCAGGCGACGGCCGACGTCGTCGCCCTGCTCGCCGATCCGACGGACCGCGTCCGCTACCGGGCCCGGATCGCCCTTTCCGGCCGGCCGGAAGCGGAGGTGGTGCCGGCGGTGCGGGCCTGGTTGGCCGCCCAGGACGCGCAGGCGGTCGACTATGAGCATCGCCGGCTGGAGGCCCTGTGGATGCTCAGACACTTCGACGTCGTGGACGTGCCGCTCCTGAAGGGCGTGCTCGCCTCGGCCGACCCGCGGGCGCGGGTAGCGGGCCTGCGGGTGCTCTCGCAGGTCGTCGATCGCGTGCCCGAGGCGATCGACCTCGTTCGTCAGGCCGCCGCCGACGACAGCCTGCGGGTTCGCCTCGAGGCGGTGCGGGCGGCCACCTACTTGCGGGTGCCGGAGGCCATCGAGGCCCTGGCGGTGGCCGACGAGTTGCCGAGCGATCGCTTCATGGACTATGTGAAGACCGAGGCCGCCCGGGTGCTCCGGCCGGAGTACGACAAGGCCCGCCTGACGGGCTGGCGGCCCGCGTTCGCCACCGCCGCCGGCCGGCGGTTTCTCTACGCGTCGCTCACGAACGACGAACTCGCCAAGGAGCCGCGGTCGCCCGAACTCTACCGGGCGATCCTCACGCGGAGCGGGCTCGACGAGCGGCTGCGGACCGAGGCGGTCGAGGCCATCGCCAAGGACGAGGGCAAGACGGTCGTGCAGGTGGTGATGGACGCGATCGCGAGGCTCGACGCCCGCAGCGGCGGGATCGACGCGGGCGTCGTCCTCGACCTGATGCGGGTGGCGTCCGGCCGGCCCGCGGCGGAGCGGGCGGCGCTCCGCGACGACCTCGAGCGGCTCGCGACGCAGGCCCGGCAGCCGCTCATGCGCCGCGTCGGCTACGTGGCCCTCCTGGGCAGCGGCGACCTCGATCGGACCTGGGCCCTCGCGTCCGCCGAGCCCGGACGGATGGTCGATCTCGTCGAGGCCCTGCCCCTGGTCGCCGACCCCGCGGTGAAGACGGCGCTCTACGACCGGATCGTGCCTCTGCTCGACCGTGGCCTGGGCAGCGCGGCCCACGTGCGCGGCCGGTATGTGCGGATTGACATGCTCGGCGGGATGCGGACCTTGTGGCTCGCCGAGGTGGAGGCCATCGCCGCCGGCGACAATGCCGCCCGCAGCGGCATCGCCGCGCAGAAGCAGCCCGCGGCCGCCGGTGCCGCGGCCGCGGCGATCGACGGGTCGGCGGACACGGCCGCCTGCACGCAGGCCGGGGAGGATCCCTGGTGGGAGGTCGATCTCGGCGGCACGCTGCCGCTGGAGCGGCTCGTGGTGCGACAGGCCGCCGGTTTGAAGAAGGACCGGCTCAAGACGTTCACGGTCAAGGTGCTCGACGCCGACCACCAGGTGGTGTCGCGGCAGGAGGTGCAGGCCGACGAGTCGCTCGTGACGGCGGTGCCGCTCGAGTCCGGTAAGGCCAAGCAGGCCGCCGCCGTGCGGCGGGCGGCGTTCCAGGCTCTCGCCGGCGTGCGGGGCCGCGAGCAGGAGACCTTCGCCGTCCTCGCCCGCTTCATCCGCGACGGCATCGACCGCGATGCGGCGATCCGCGCCCTGTCCACGATTCCCGTCGCGCAGTGGCCGGCGGCCGAGGCGGCGCCGACCGGCGCCGCGCTGGTGGCCTGGCTGCGGACGGCGAGCACGGACGAACGATCCAAGGACGCCGGGCTGGCCGCCTGGCAGTTCGCCGAGCGGCTGACGACCCTTCTGCCAGCGGCCGAGGGCAAGGTACGGCGGGCGGAGTTGGCGGAGCTGGGCGTGCGGGTGGTGCGGATCGGCACCGTGTACGAGCGGATGGCCTATGACCAGGAGACCGTGGCCGTGCAGGCCGGCCGGCCCGTGCTTTTCGTGCTCGAGAATCCCGACGCCATGCCCCACAACTTCGTGATCGTGAAGCCCGGTCGCATGCAGGAGGTGGGCGAGATCGCCGAGCGGCAGTCGCAAAACATGAACTTCGCCAAGCAGGGCTTCGTGCCGCACTCGCCGCACATTCTCGCCAAAAGCGGCCTCCTGCAGCCGCAGGCCACGGAGCGGGTGAACTTCCAGGCCCCCACCGAGCCCGGCGTCTATCCCTACGTTTGCACCTACCCCGGCCACTGGCGGCGGATGTTCGGTGCGCTCTACGTCGTGGACGACCTGGAGGCCTATCTCGCCGACCCCAAGGCCTACCTCGCCGCCCATCCCCTGGAGATCAAGGACGACCTGCTCAAGGACCGCCGGCCGCGGACGGAGTGGACGCTCACGGATCTGGAGGGCAGCCTGGCCACCCTGGAGAAGGGCCGGTCGTACCTCCATGGCCGGGAGTTGTTTCGCACGGCGTCGTGCATCTCCTGCCACAAGATGGGCGACGCGGGCAACGCCTTCGGTCCCGAGCTCGCCAAGCTCGACGCCAAGATGACGCCCGTGGAGATCGCGCGGCACATCCTCGAGCCCTCGCTGAGGATCGACGACAAGTACCGCTCCACGACGGTCGTCACCGACGACGGCCGTTCCGTGACCGGCCTGGTCGTCGCCGAGACGCCCGCGGAGCTGTCGATCGTGGAGAACCCCGTCGCCAAGGCGGAGCCGGTGCGGATCGCCACGGCCACGATCGAGGAGCGGACGACGTCGCCCGTCTCGATCATGCCCAAGGGGCTGCTCGACAAGCTCTCGCGCGACGAGGTGCTCGACCTCGTCGCCTACGTGGCCGCCCGGGGCGACGAGTCGAGCGCCCTGTTCAGTCCGGACGGCTGCCCGCATCATCAGCCGGCGGGGAAGTAGGACGCATGGACGACATGCCCAATCGCACCGGCGAGATCCGGCCGCTCGACGCCAACGAGCGGCGGGTGCTCGGCGTGCTCATCGAGAAGGCCAAGACCACGCCCGACCAGTATCCGCTGTCGCTCAACGCGCTGCTCACCGGCTGCAACCAGAAGAGCATGCCAATGTTCGTGGGCTTTGAGTGGCTGGACGAAGCCCGTCCCCTTCTTGGATGGTGTCCACTTGTTGCGGTCGAGGAGTCCGGCGCCCTTGAGCACCCGGAAGACGCTAGATGGACTGACAGCGACGACATCTTGATCGAGCATCATGAACGCGAGTCTCCGATAACCTTCGAGTGGGAACCTACGATGAAAGTCGACGATTGCCTGCTTCTCCCACGCGTCGAGCCAGCCATCCCTGGGGATGTGGCTGTTGTGGGCATGGGGTCTGCCGTAATGTTTTCGCCAGAGATGGAACTTGCTGGTAGGCAGTCCCATCCAGGCGAGGAGCTGCTTGGCGGCGATCTCGGCACGGACGGTCCACTTGTCGATGTAGTCGACCACTTCGTCACGGGTATCGGGGGGCACCCAGCGTCCTTTCAGAGCGCCCCACTGGCTTTTTTTGCGAGGACGTTCTCCTCCATGAGCTCGGAGATGACCTCGTTCTTCTGGACGATCTTCGCCTCTTTCTGGGCCACAACGGCTTCGAGCCTGGCGATCTTGGCATCCTTGACCGTCTCAGCAGCTTTGGAATGCCGGCCTTTCTTCATATCGAACACATCGGAACCGTGTTCGAAGATCGCTGCCTGCCAGCGATAGATCTGGCTGGGCTGGAGACCGTGCTCGTCGCACAGGTCCGAGATGGGGGTGCGGTCGACGAGGTACCGCCTGACGATGGCGAGCTTCTCAGAGCCGGAGAGCCGCTTGCGCTTCTGGGTTGGCTGGGACATGGGATGGAATCCTCCGAGGGAAAGGGTAGGCTCACCCCTCTCCACGAAAATTCCAGGTTCGACCGGAGCAAGACACCTGCTCATGCCGGCCTGCTCCCGTGAGCCCGCGGGGCCAAAGTCGGAAGCCCAGAGAGAGCCGTCCAAACCGACGGAAAACCCTGAGGCAAGCACGCGAGATTCCCGGCCGAGCAACCCCGCGAGCTCCAAGGAGCCGAGTACCCCACAGTCCGACAAAGAAGCCTGAGGCCCAATGGCGGGCCGGACGCGGCATCTATCTCACGGGCCGCCGCCGCTCCCGCGGCGACAACGCCCGCCGATTCGAGCAGGCCGGGGTGCGCCTGCCGAAAACCCGCTGAATTCCAGAGGCATCAATGACCGGGAATAGGCGATGGGACCGAACGGGCAATCGGCTTATTCCAGTTTGCGGAGGCCACAACACTGTTTAGCTGGCCGGTTTGGGCCGTCGTACGGTCGCCCGTGGCAGCCGCCAGGGCATCCTTCGCCTTAAACGCCGCCCCGCACACTCGCAGCTTCCCGACAATCATCCTGCTCCTGATAGGGTGCCTCCCGCCAAGGAAAGTGCACCTTATCAGGGCGCCCGAAAATCGGGGTCCATCTCAGAGGCGAGTCCGGCTTTTCTTGGAGGCGCCCTCTGATTCGCAAACGCCACTGCCGCCCGTCGTAGGGAGGCAATCGCACTTAAAGTGCGATTGCGGGTGATGCCATCGCAGCAGCAGGAGATTTTGACAACACGACATGATACGTCTCTGAATGAATTGTTGATCGTGGCTGACTGGGTATCGGCGTCGCCCGCCCGTGATGCCACGACCACTACGGAACGATCGTCAGCTCTTCGTCGGGTGGAAGCGTAATGGCCGCCTTCTTTCGCAAGGCAGCCAAAGCCGGAGCGGAAACGCGTTCCAGAAACTCCATATACACGGGAGCGGGTGTGCTCGCCAACGCCTCCGCTACCGCGACGGCATCGGGCCCGTCAAGGGTTTTGATTCCAAACAAATAAACCGGCGGCTGACGATCAGTCAGTGCCTTGGCAAGTTCCGGTGTGAGGCGAGTTACCCCACGAAGCGCTATCCACTGAGAACTGGTTCCAAGCGCGGTTGCTGCCTCCGGCGTCAGCGTCTCGAGGGCCAGGATCGCCCCAGGATAGGCCCGTGCGTACTCCGTCGCGATCTCAGGCGACATGGTCCGCAGTCGCGCGACGCTCGATGACGAATGGCCGTCCGAGAAAATCTTTCTGGCGAGTGCCACCGAATCGATCTCTTCAAGCATGAGGAGTACTGGGAATCTGTGCTTTGCCAGGATATCGCCGACGCCGGGTTCGAGTTTCTTCAGACGGTTAAGGCTCAAGGGGCCGTCGTGAGCGAGCAGCGCCTCAGCTATCGCGGGGGTGAGCCGGGCCTTGCCAAGATCGAGTGTAGGACCAACCGTCTCCGAGCCTCTCTGCACGACCTCCCCGTGCTCTGCGATCGCCTTGGCCGATTCGAGCGAGAGCGTCTCGAGATACGGAAAATCCAAGTTATAGGGAAACTCCGCGAGAATGGCGGCGATCTCCAGGGGCAGATCGATCAGCCCGACCGAGATCCCCCACGATCGCCTGCCCTTGGCGAGGGCCCGAGCGGCGGCGGGCGAAATCTCTTTGATGCCGTTCAATTCCAGCCTGTCGCCATCATGCGAGACAAGCGCTGCGGCAACCTCCGGCGTGACCGACTTCAGTCCCCAGAGCCGCAAACGTCCGGGCCGCTGCGCTAGAATTTTCGCCGCTTCTTCATTCAGGGTGGCAAGCGCGGGCAACGTCAGAACCGTGTCTCCCCCGCGAATGACTAGAGCTTCAGCGACTGCGGGCGACACCTCGGAGACATTCACGAGGGTGAGCACCACATGCTTTCGCGCAAGTTCACGCGCTTTGTCCGGGGTGATCGTAGCTTCGGAGTACACGAACCCGGCGGGGACGCGGTAGTCGCCGAAATAATCACGCTTCTCATTGTCTGCGTACGCGGAAGCGGTCGTGGCCAGTGCCGCCATGAGAATCACCCGCGTGAGAAGGGGAAGCCGTCTGCGACGCCCGATCGACGTCGTTCGGTGGAGCCCCTCGCTAAAGCGCGACATCATTCCCGATGCTCCTTCGGGGGCCGCTTTGCTGGAAAACCATACCACGCGGGATCACGATCCGGCACGAACGTCAGGCCAGCAGCACGCATGCCAGCGCGCACGTCCTTGTCGGCCAGGATGCTGTTCTGGACATCACCCTCTGTGCCAATGATAGGTGAGACACCTGCCTTTCCCTTATTAGAGTAGAGGGCCAGGAGGACATGAGATGGAGAATGAGAGGATGTTGAGTACCCAAGAAGCGGTGGTGGGCGGAACGGAAGGAGGGCCTGGCCCGACTGGAGTTCCGCCCACCACCGCGGTCGCCGAACCGGCGGGGGAAAGAACCCGAGGTCGGCCCGATCCGGCGGTGCCGGAGAAGGCGTCTCGACGTCGATTCGGTGCGGAGTACAAGGCCCGGATCCTTCGCGAGGCCGACCAGGCGACCGCGTTGGGCCAGCTTGGCGCGCTGCTCCGGCGGGAAGGGCTCTATTCGTCCCATCTTGCAGCATGGCGGAAGCAACGCGATGCCGCCTCGCTCGCGGCCCTGGCGCCGAAGCGTCGCGGCCGGAAGGCCGATCCGCACTCGCCGCTGGTCGAGGAGAACAAACGGCTCCAGCGCGAGAACGCCAAGCTGCTGCGGAAACTCCGGCGGACGGAAGTCATTCTCGACGTCCAAAAAAAACTCTCCGAGATCCTGGGGATCGAACTACCGCCAAACGATTACGAGAGCGAGCCATGACCGCGGTCGCGGACCTGGCCGACTCCGTCGGCACCGTGGCGGCCTGTGCCGCCCTCGGCGTGTCGCGGGCAACGGTCTATCGCAAGCGGTCGCCGGAGAAGACAAAATCCCGGCCACGTCCTGCCAGCCCGAGGGCCCTCAATGCCGAGGAGCGGCAAGTGGTCCTTGATGCGCTGCACAGCATGCCGCTTGCCGATAAAGCCCCGGCGGAGGCCTACGCCACGCTCCTGGACGCGGGAAAATACCACTGCTCGATCCGCACGATGTACCGGATCCTCGACGCCAACAAGGAGGTGCGGGAACGTCGAAACCAGCTCCGGCATCCGACGCACGCCAAGCCGCAGCTCGTGGCCACCGCACCGAACCAGGTCTGGTCGTGGGACATCACGAAGCTCCTCGGGCCGAAAAAGTGGACCTACTATCCCCTCTACGTCGTCATCGATATCTACAGCCGCTATGTCGTCGGCTGGATGCTTGCCCATCGCGAATGCCAGTACCTCGCCGAGCGGCTCCTTCGCGAGACGGCGATCAAGGAGCAGATCCGCCCCGACCAGCTCACCATCCATGCCGACCGCGGCGCGGCGATGACGAGCCGCCCTGTCAGCCAGCTCATGGCATCACTCGGAGTCTCCCGATCTCATAGCCGACCGCACACGAGCAACGACAACCCCTACTCCGAGAGCCAATTCAAGACGATCAAGAGCCACCCCGACTTCCCCGATCGCTTCGAGGGCTACGACCACGCCCTCGACTGCAGCCGCCGGCTCATCGACTGGTACAACCACCACCACCGCCACTGGAACTTGGGTCTGCTCACCCCTGCCGCCGTCCACACCGGCGCGGCTGCCAGGATCCTCGATCAGCGCCGAGTCATCCTCGAGGAAGCCTACGCCTTGCATCCGGAACGATTCGTCCGCGGCATCCCGAGGCCCTCAAAGCCCGCAGCCGAGGTCTGGATCAACCCGCCCGAAAACGTAGCTATCCGCCGCGCGATCCAGATCCCACGCGACACTGATTTCGTCACGCAGGTGTCTCAAAGTCATTGACACGTTCCG
>CAMBPQ010000036.1 GCA_945869735.1 Planctomicrobium piriforme | reverse complement strand
GTGGGCGAGCAGTCGCATCGCAGACGTGCTTGGCAATCATTTTCTTTATGGCCCGCCTGGCGAGGACGACCTGATGGCGGCGGCGATGTTTATCCCGGCGGCATTGATCATCGCACTAGCCGCGACCTTTTGTTCGCGGTCGATGGCAGCGCGGGCGAGGCATAACTAAGCGATGCAGCGGACTCGCGACAGATCCGGCGGTGTGGTTCGCCGATGGTCGCGAGCCGCTGATCGCTGGCGGTCGCGAGCCATTGTTCGAGGCCGCCATGCCCTTTGAATCCTCCCTGCCGCTGGTTGTCACCTGTCTGCTCGGGGCGGTCATAGGCTTCTTCGTCTGGCTTGGCGTGCAGAACCGCTGGTTGCTCGCTGTAGCCATTCTGCTTGCGGCTGCTGGCGTCGGCAGCTTTGCGGTGGACTGGGCCGTAGAGACCGACCGCGAATACCTACTGGCACTGTTTCCGCGTCTAGCTCGTGCGGCGGAAAGGCAGGAGGTTTCCACGATCATGGCTGCCCTCGATCCAGACCTTCGCCCACTGCGCGAAGAAGCTGAGAAGGTGCTGAAGCAGGTGCGGCCGAGCGAAGTAGCGATCACGAGCGTCGATATCACAGTGGAACCCGTCAGGAAGCCGCCGGAGGCCGTGGCCAACCTGATGGTGCGGGTGACGGGCAACGTGATCGACAAGGGCATGCCGAGCACAGTGCTGGCGGGCGTGAAGGTTTTGCTCCACAAGAAAAATGGGCAGTGGCTCGTGACGGATGCTGAGGGCGAGCCGGTCAGGCCGGGGAAGAACAGGTAGTCGCCGCTGTTTGGCCGCGAATCAGCCACCCCCCTTCCGCCCCCAACGCCTCCGACCTGCTGCCATAAGGCCCCAGCACAGGCCCATCAACAGGCCCCATATCTGCCCCCAGGAGCCGTCCCTATCTGGCTCCACGTGGCTCGCCCGGGTGATCTGCAACTTCCCGAGTTCCCGTCGGCCCAGTGCTTCGTCAGAGATGCATCGGACATCGCCGCTAGCATCGACGACCAAGTCCATCTCGGTCGGCTCACTCATACGGCACCTCCAACACCGCCACGCCTGAGAATGTTCCTGCGGGGCCTGTCCACGAGCATTTCACCAACGCTACAGCGCACTCGACTTACGTGTATCGCCGGCTCGGGGGCGGCAAAAGTTTCGTCGCTCTATCGCCCCGGCGGCCCGACGCTCCTCGAGCGTTCGCCGACCCTCTTGTCGCCCTTTTCCAGTTCACGCTGAACCAAGACAGTGCTTCGTCCGTTTGGCCATGACGCGCACGAGAACGCCACGCCGACCAGCGCGCAACTCGCCTCAGCCTGCCTGGATGAGCTGCCTTCTGGTGCGCAAATCCCGTGCCGAACAGGATTGGCATCGTGCCCTCCGCTCTCTGCACGCCGGCTGCGCTTCGAGCGGATCTGCCTGTGGTGGAGCGGCGAGAATGCACCTTGGAGGACGTAGGCATGGGGGTCGGCGAACGCTTGAGGAGCCTCGGGCGGATCCTCGCCCCGGCGACGAGACTTTTGCCGCCCCCAAGCCGGCGATCCACCAAAGTCGCAGGCGCTCTAGCGACGAGCCGAGCTGACGAGGCCATGGAGGGCTCGTCAGCGGTCAGCCTCGCCTGGATGGCGAGTTGCCCGTCGTTGGTGAACTTGCTTCACCCACGACGAGCCGAGCTGACGAGGCCATGGAGGGCTCGTCAGCGGTCAGCATACACCCGCGTGATCTCTTCCTTCGTGATCGGGGCCGGCTGGTCGGCGCTCGTGAGCTGCACCTGCACTCGCTGGTCTCCGGCGCGGCGACCCCTGACGCGGATGCGAAACACCGCCTCTTCGGCCGGAGCGAGTTTCGCCAGCGGCTCGAAGGTGACCGTCAGGTTCTCGAAGCGGTGGCCTCCGGGGCCCTGCGCCTCGAGCGGTTCAAGGTCGCCGAGCAGGGTGGCCACGAGCCGCACGCCCGTCGCGGGCTTCGTGCCCTGGTTGCCGACGCGGACGACATACTCGGTCACACCGTCAATCTCGATCGGATCCTCGCTGTCGACCACTTCGAACGACAGCGCAGCGAGCCCCTCGACGTCGCAGGTGTGCGCCACTTGATCGGCGAGCCCGTCGGCGCTCCGTGCGGCGGAGACGATTTTTTGCGGACCGAGTTCAACCGGCATGACCACCATCTGCACCGAGCCGGTCTCGCCGGCCGGAAGCTCCTCGAGGTTCCAGAGCACGCGATGGGTGCGGTCGTCGTGCCAGCCGGCGTTGTTGGCCTTCACGAACTTCATGCCCGGGGGCAGCTGGGCCGCTAGTTCGACCGCCCGTGCCGGCGCGGTGCCGGCGTTGACCATCGAGATCGTGCAGGTGGCGGGTCGCTGCAGGAACCGGCGCAGCGGCATGTCGACGGCGAGTTCGAGCGTCGGCGCGGTCACCTCGATTGGCACCTGATGCGCGACTTCGACGCCGCCGTCTGCCCGCGCGGAGAACCGCGCGGCATGCACCCCGGGCCCGCGGGTGCCGAGCACGAGATCAAGCGTTCGTGACTCACCCGGCCGCAACTGCCCGACGTCAAACTCCAGTTCGCGGCCCGAGCGATGGGAGACGTTCTCCGGCAGGAAACCCTCGAGCACCACACCCGTCGCGACGCCGGTGCCCGGATTAGTGACCGTGATCGTGATTTGGAGGTCGCGGCCGATCAGGACGGGAGTGGGCTGAGGGCACTCGATCCGGAGATCGGGCTTGGTCGCCCGCGACCGCACGGAGGCGTCGGCGCGGAAGCTCACGCTGGCGATGCTGCCGATCTCCCCCTCGACCTGCGGCATGACCTCCATCGTCACGATCGCCTGTCCACCGGGCGGCATGGTGCCGAGCGCCCAGACAAGCGCGCCCTCGGCATCGCCCGAGGCCTGATTGATCGGGCTGGCCGGCGGCGTCGTGGTGACCAGCGACGTTCCCTGAGGGATGGCATCGCGGAGCATGACTTCGTGGGCGGTGGCGCTGCCGATGTTGCGGACGAGGATCTCGTAGCGGGCCGGTTTACCGACCGAAATCTCCCGCGGCCCCCGCTTCTCGACGGAGACCTGTGGCGTTTGCACTCCTTCGAGCTGCATCGGTCCGGGACGACCCTGGCCGGTCGTGGGGCCGGACTTGGCATACGACGGTGGTGGGGCCGAAGGAATCACCTCAGGATCGGCGTCGCCTATGCCGCCGACGAGCGGCGGCGCTGCTGCGAAGGGCGATCCCACGGTGGCTGGCGGTGTGGCCGCCAGAGGAGGAGTTGCCGCCGCGGTCGACGCGAGGAGGCCGGTGGCACCAGCGGCCCCAAACACGGGTGGCGCTAATGGCTGGGACGGGAGCGGTGGTCGTCGTGGAGGCGGCGCGGGAGTGTCCGGCGGCGGCACGAAAGCCGGGGGCGCGGCACCGAAGGCCGTCGCGGCCGGGGGCGGCTGCGGCGCGGGGGCGGCGAGATCACCGGCATCTTCAGGGAGGGGCTCGGCCGGGGGCGGTGTGGCCACTGTCGCCGTAGCGGGTGGGGCTGTGAATGCGGCGGCCGGGGGCAGAACAGCCGGCGCAGCGGCGAAGGCCGCGTCGCCCGTGGCAGCGGGAGGCGGCGTCGCCGCGCCGTCTTCATCGGCAGGCGCGATGGCATCCGGGCCGGTCGCCTCAGGCACGGCGTCGTCGGGCGGGGGGAGATCGGCTGAGGAATAGCGCGAGAACCTGCCAGTTGGCGTCGCCGATTCACCGGATGCAGGAACCACGTGGTCTGGCAGGTCGAGCGACGCGGGCCGAGTTGGATAGCGGTCGTCGACAGACAACTCGTCGGCATCACGATCGCGGGAACCTGCCCGCGGTTGCCAGCGATCGTTTCGCGTGGGCGAAGTCGTGGGCAGAGCGTTGTCAGCGGGCGGCAACAGGGCGGGTGCGGCTTCGGGCGGTGACTCAGCCTGTGCGTCCAAGAGTGGGTGGGCCGACGACGCGTTCTCGGCGGTGGCAACGGCAGGTACGTCGGGGCCGATGTCTTCGGGGCGGGGCGAGCGGCCGATGCCCAGCGCCCAAACGAGCCCGAAGCCGGCGGCGGCGCAGACGACTCCGCCGATCACGGCTGAGAGGGTTGAGTGCCGGGGCGAGACCACGAGATTCTGGCGGGACGGTCGCGGCTCAGCTGACGGAACGGACATGACAACGACCCTCGCTTGGCCTCATGGGACCCCAAACCGGGACGGACTCCCGACCGGGTGTCGGGGGGAGTAGCAAAGCCCGGGACGAGGGAGAAGGTCAGTTGGCCATCGGAAGGCAAGAAGCGGGAGCAGGGCGGTTCAGGCTGACGAGAGAATCTGGTGAAGGTGGAAGTGGAACTTCCCCAGTTTCCCGCCATAGTTGCCGGCGGCGATCGCTGGCACGTCGGGGCCGGCGGCGGCCCTGATGCCCGCGGCCATCGCCGCAATGACGGCCTCCTCGTGACTACCGTCGATGACGATCTCGAGGCAGCAGGCCGCGTCGGGGTGGAGACTCGTCGGTTCACGGCCCGCTAGGCCAGGGCAGAAAGCCTCATTGGTGCTCGCCCGCAGCGCCTCGTAACGGGAGCCGACCTTGCTCCCCGAGCGGACGACGCCTCCCGGGAAGGGCGTGATCGTGCCGGGGACAGCCGCCACCGCCTCGACTGCGCGGCGGGCGGCGTGGAGCGCCGCGTCGAGCGAGCGGCCCTCCACGATCAAGTTACCGCCGCCAATACCCTTGGCGATGCCGGCTGTCTCCTCGATGAGGAACTCGCCATCCATCACCGGCACCCGCCAGAAACGTCGGCCGTCGATGACCTTCGATTTCTCGTGGCCGTCGCCAAAAAACCGCACGTGCCCGCCGAGGGGAATGCGTTCCTCCTCAGCCGGCATGCCGTCGAACACGGCCGTCGTCGGGCAGGTGAGGAGGCACTGGGCGACGCGGTTGGCCACCGCCTTGGCGAGGCTTTCAGCGGAAAAAGCAAACAGCAGCACGAGGCCGCCAGGCCGGCCGTCGGGGGTTTTGTCGGCCGCGAGGAGGTTCTCCACCCCGACTTCGGCGTCGCAGCCGATCACGCTCGTGCCATAGCCGCAGGTGGCCCGCAGGGCGGCGTCGAGCCAGTGGCCATCATGGGCCGTGACGAGGAGCCGGCAGAACCGGAGTCGGAACGCCTCGGCAAAGGTGTCGACGATCTGTGTGGATTTGATGAACACCGGGAGGACTCCTTGCCGTCGTGAAAGCGGAACAGAGACTCGGAAGCGCAGAAATCCAGGTGTTCCCGTCTGGGGTGATTGCTTATCTTACGGTTTGTCGCCACGGTTCCGAGTGTACGTGGCGCTGATCGTTCGCTCCGCCGGGAAGGATACCGCCGATGCTGTCGCTGTTGCTCTGGGTGATTTCGCGTGGCCCGTCATCGGGTCCGTGCCGCGTCGTGGCTGCCTGGTTGGGGGCCATCGTGGTCTCCGCTTCAATGGCCGCGGAGGGCGATGTGCCTCCGCCGGCGAAACCCGCGGACCTCGGTGCGGCCGTCGTGCCCAGCGACGCTGCGTTTCTCTCGTCATCACTGCGGCTCCGGGAGCAATACGACCGGATCACGAAGAGCAACGCATTCGCCGCGGTCAAGTCGCTGCCGGTCATCGCGCGGGCGATCGATTCTATCGAGGAGCAGCGGACGACCCCCGGCAGTCCGTTTTCGACGCTCGACACATTCATGCAACTTCCCGAGAACGAGCGGGCCGTGGAGCTGCTCGCCGACCTAGTGTCGACCGACACGTTCGTCTACGGCGAGCCATCGTGCATTTCGTTCTGGCGGCTTATCCGGAAGGTCACGGCGGCCCAGCAGCGGGCCGGCATCGGGGCGGCGGTACAGGACGGACAACCCGAGGGAGCCGATGACGACGAAGCGGTCGATGACGATGAAGAAGATGCCGATGAAGACGGCGACGCGCAGGGCCTCGCCTTCGGGGTCACGGGAGAAATCGACAGTGCCCGGGTGGCCAGGCTCACGCTCCAGACACTGGCCGACAACCTCGACCTGCTCGTGGTGCCCGACATCGTGTGGGGTTTCAAGACCACGAAACGCGACATCGGCGAGGATCAGCTCAAGCGGATCGCCGTGCTCGCCAAGATGTTTCTGGAAGGGGATCCCGAGCTTGCGAAGGCATTCGAGCGGCGGAAGGTCGCGGGAGCAGAGATGCTGACGTTCACCCTCGATGGCGAACGTCTTCCGTGGGACGATCTGGAGCAGGAGGTCGTCGCCGCGACCGGCGACGAGGAGCGGGCCCGAAAGGTCTTCGACCGGCTGCGATCACTCGACGTGGTGCTTGCGATCGGGCTGGTTGGCGACCGCATGATCCTTTCCATCGGCGACTCTGTCGACCATCTCGAGAAGCTCGCACTCCCGGGAAGCGACCGAAAGGGGCTGCTTACGCTACCCGCCTTCAAGCCACTTTTGGACCATCTCGACAAGTCGATCACCGGGATCTCCTACCTGAGCGAGTCGTTGAACGAAGCGTTGGGTGCCTCGCGGTCCGACATCGAATCGATGGCAACGCTGATCGATCAACTCGACGACGGCATGTCCGAGGAGGCGAAGGCGGACATCCGCGACCTGACGGGGCGGGTGGCGGACGAATATGCAAAGCGGCTCCCCGGGCCCGGGCCGTGGACGGCATTCTCGTTCATCGGAGAGCAGGGCTACGAAGGCTATGTCTGGAACTGGGCACGGAATCTGCCGTTCGACGGCTCGAAGCGGCTCGACCTGCTGGAGCATGCCGGCGGTGCGCCTTTGGGTGTGCTCGTCTCGCGGATCAAGTCAGACCCCGCCGCGTTCGCCGTCGCCGTCGATCTCACCCGCGCCGCGTGGGCGCTCTTCGAGAAGCACGGCCGGCCGCGGCTCAGCGACGAAGAAGTCGAGCAGTTTGACCAGTTCAACGAGCACGTGGCCCCGCTGGGGGGTAAACTCACGAAGATTCTTCGCGATAAGATCCTGAAGGGGCTGGCCGACGGGCAGGTCGGCCTCGTGCTCGACGCCAAAGCAAGGACGAAGCGGCCGCAGGCCGCGTTACCGGCGTCGTCCGAACCGTTGCCGCTCGTGGAGCCGGCGATCGTGCTACCGCTCGACGACCCGAAGGTCTTCCGCGACGGGCTCAGCGACCTCTTCGCGCTGGGCGATGAGCTTACCGAGGCCGTTCGCGAGATGGATTCCAATGCCGTGCCGGCGGGCTATCGCGTTCCCGCTCCCGAAAAGTCAAAGGTGGAAGGGGGCACGGTCTGGTCGTGGGCCCTCGACAACAGCCAACTTGACGAGCAGATTCGGCCGTCGATCGGTGTCGGCGAGAAGGCCGTGGTGTTCTCGCTGGTGCCCAAGCAGGTCGGCCGACTGCTCGTGGAGAGCCGGCTGGAAACGGGCGCCCAGTTGACGAAGTTCGAAGAGCCGCTGGCGGGGGCCGCCGCCCTCGACTTCGCGGGGCTGGTCGATGTTCTCCAGCCGTGGGTCGTGTATGTGACGCGGTATGGATGCGTGCAGCAGCGCGACGGGTCGGTCGATGCCGACACGGAGCTCACGGCCGCGGACGAGAACGAGCAGGCGAAGGAGGCCTTGGCGCACGCCAAGGTGATATTTGAGGCGCTCAAGTCGCTCCGCGCGGCGGTTGCGGAGACATCGTTCCGCGACGACGCGCTCGTCACGCATTGGCGAAACGTCATCCGCGACATGCCTGCGAAGTGACGAGCCCGCGGATGAAGATGTCGCCACCGGGGCGGGAGACCTCCTCGACCTGAAGGGTTTTTACGTCGGGTAGCGTAGGGAGTTCGCCGCCCGTCCCCAGCCCGCCAAGGATCCGGGGCGCGATGAAGGCCCAGAACTCGTCGACCTCACCGGCTGCAAAGAGGGAGCCGAGTACCGTGGGCCCTCCTTCCACGAGCATGTTGGTCAGCCGGCGTGAGCCGAGTTCGCGCAGCAGGGCCGTGGCGCGGGCAGTGGGGTCCGGTTCGGTGCTACGCCAGACCTCGCAGCCTGCTGCCGCGAGGGCCGCCGTCCGGTCGGCGGGTGCGTCGGGCCCGACGGCCACGAGGAGGGGTGATTCGCCGGCGGTACGCACCAGACGGCTCGTAAGCGGCAGGCGGCCACGCGAGTCAAACACGACCCGCAGCGGCCGTCGCGGTCCCGGCGAGGTACCCGGTTCTGGTCGGACCGTGAGCAACGGATCGTCGGCCAGCGCCGTGCCGATACCAATGGCGATCGCGTCGATCCGGCTCCGCAGATCGTGAACGAGTGCCCGTGACTGCAGCGAGGAGATCCAGCGGTCCTGCCCAGCGGCGGCTGCGATTCTCCCGTCGAGACTCATCGCCCACTTGGCGAGCACCCAGGGTTTTCCCGTGGTGACAAGCTTGCGAAACGGCGCGGTGAGGCGGGTCGCCTCCGGCCCAAGCAGGCCGATCTCGACCAGGACACCACCCTGCCGCAGGGCGTCGAGGCCACGCCCCGCCACCGCGGGGAATGGATCGCCGGCCGCGACCACGACACGGGTGATGCCCGCCGCGAGGATGGCGGCGGTGCATGGCGGTGTCTTGCCGTGGTGGCAGCAGGGTTCGAGTGTGACGTAGAGCGTTGCCCCCCGCGCCCGTTCGCCCGCTGCCTCGAGCGCGACGACCTCGGCGTGCGGGCCGCCGAACCGATCGTGCCAGCCCTCGCCGATGATCCGACCGCCCCCGTCAGCTGTCGCTACGACCGCGCCCACCTGCGGGTTCGGTTCCACGGCGCCGCGGCCCCGGGCGGCGAGCTCGACCGCCCGCCGCATCGCCGCCTGGTCGAACGCAGTGAAGCTCATGGATCCGCCTTTGGAACGTGCGCCCTCGACCGCATTCGACTGTGTTGTTTTACCGGCTCGAGGGCGGCAAAAGTCTCGTCGCCGGGGCGAGGATACGCCCGAGGCTCCTCGGGCGTTCGCCGACCCCCTTGCCTACCTCCAAGGTGCCATCTCGCCGCTCCGCCAAAGGCAGGGGCGGTCTGGCCGGCTCAGTTCGGTGTCCAGATGACTTTCTTCTCGCCCGCAGGGCCTGGCTTTTCGCCGCCCGGCGTCCAGAGTTTGCCTGGGTCGCCGGCCGCCGCGGGCAGCGCCGCGCCGCCCGCCGGAGCCGCCCCGCCGGCCCGTCCGGCGAGTGCCGAGAGATCCACTCCCGCCTCCATCATCACTTCGGCGAACGCCTGCAGCACTTGCTGATCGCGGCCATGATCGCGCCTCAAGTGCTCAAGCAACCGCATGGTTTCGGCCTCGTCGCTCCGCTGCATCCGCACGCGAAGTTCGGCGACATCGAGCATGCCGTCGTTGGCCTTGAGTTGAGCGGCAACGGCGCGGAGTTTCGCGATGATCTCGAGTTTCCGGACACTCGAAGTGGCCCGGTCTTCGAGCACGCCCAGGGCCTCCCAGCGGTCGGCCGGCGTGGCGTCGGCCCGCGCCTCGAGCGACTCGGCGGCCCGCTCTGCGGCCCGTTCGAACCCGGCGTCGAGGGCGGTCACGAGCACGCCGCGGAGATCGTCGATCACAACTTTTCCCATGTCGAGCCGATGCCAGCGTAGCGGCGGCAGGCTGTCCTCAAGCGGATGCGGTGATTCGATCGTCGTCGCCGGCGGCATTCCGAGCCGACCCCGCATCGCGGTCCAGGCGTCACAGGCATCGGGCCGACGAGAGGTGGCCTCACCCTCCGTCACGAGCGCCTCGACGCGTTGAACGCCCTGCGGGTCGCGGAGTGCCTCGCGGGGCGTCTTGCCGAGTAGTTCGGGGAGCGGCGTGTCGGGCCAGACGTCGAGAAAGCGAACCCAGATCGCCTGGCGTTGCTCGTCGAGGAGCGTGTCAAACACCGACGCAGCGCCAGCGGGGGTCGGGCCCGGCGGTGCCGTGGGGGGCTGCATGCGGAACTGACTCCCCATCAACCAGTTGGTCGGCCCGGTGCCAGGCATGGCGTCGCCCCCCTCGTCGGCCGCGAATCTGCAGGCCAGCAGGCTTTCGACGGTGGGCCGGGCGGTGTCGACGTCGGGCGCGAAGCCCTGGAGCACCGCCTCGGGTTCGCGGTCGGTCTGGCGACCGAAGACGAGCAGTGTGGCCAGGAGCCGCGCCGGGCTCGTGTCGTCGTAGATCCGCCAGGCCGAGCGGGGCGGCACGGCGCCCCGACTCACCCACTGGGCCCGGTCGAAGGGGGAAGGGTCGCAGTTGCCAGCGTGGCGGAGTTTGTCCTCGAGCAGTTCGATGGCCGTCGTGCCCTCCTCGCCGGCCGGCACGGCGAGCGCGGCGGCGCGGCTCGCGAAGCGGACCAGCGGCGAGCGGTCGGGGTCGGCCTCGGTCTCGAGCGCGATGGCCCTCCCCATCGCTTCCACCGCGTCGTCGTGAGCCACGTCTTTCAGTCGCGCCACCGCCACCCATGCCTCCGACGCCTCGAACGGGCGGGCGAGCATCTCACAGATCACAGCGATATTCGTGAACAGCTCGCGCGAATCCCCCGCCACGCCCTTGAGGCTGCGGAAGGTGGTCAGGGCCTTGGAGAGCCGCCACGCGCGGGCAGCCTTAAGCGCCGTGTCGAAGTCGGGACGCCATGGCGAGTCACCCGAAGCCTCCTCCAGCTGCACCCTGGTGCGGAGCGCCGGCGGCACGCCCGATGAGCCGACGATCGAGGCGAGCAGCCGCCGATCGTCCTCGGAGCCAAGCGCGGCGTCAGTGAGCCAGTCAACGATGCCCTGGGCAAACCCGACATGCCCGAGTTGGGCCGCCGCCTGCACGAGCGTTGCCGCGATCCGCACGAGTTCTGCCGAGACATCCCGCCCCTCGCCCCCCGCCGGCTTTTCAAGAGCCTTGTCGCGAGCACGGTCGAAAGCGGCGGCCGCCTCCTGCATGCGGCCTGCGATTGCATCGGTGACCGCCGACTGGCCGAGCGCCAGCGGATTGTCGGGGAAGGCGCTGAGAAACGCAGTGCTGCTGGCGGTCGCCTCGGCATACCGCTTCGACGCCAGTTCGAGTTTCGTGCGGGTCGCCATCAGGCAGGCGCGGCCAGGGGACTTTTCCTCGAGCCGCTTCACCTGATCCAGCGCGGCCGAGATCTGGTCCCCCTCGACGAGCTTGTCGAGTTGTTCGAGGTCGCCGACGAGGTCGGCACAGCAGAACTTGATTTTCTTGCCGGTGCCGCCGGGGCAGGGGGCGTAGGTGTCGATCGCCATGGGGGTGTGCTCTCCAAGTCGTCGGGGAACGGATCCGCAGATCAGAGCGAAATGTACCAGAGCCATGATGCCGCGGAAGCAGCGATGTGGGTTGCCCAGCCTCGTCGTCAGTTGCATACTTGTCCCAGAGGCGCACGGTCGGCGGCCGGCAGCGCCCGAGGCTCGTATTCGTGCAGCAGCCCCGCATCATCATCGTCGATTCCGCCGGCGGCTCCGCCCTGCCTTATGCACGGCTCGTGGCGCGTCTCCAGCCGCTCGAGGTGCGGGTCGAGACATCGCTCGACAAGGCGCTCGTGAGTCTGTCTCGCGATTCCTGGGATCTCGGCGTCGTGACGGCCAGATCGGGCCCTACCGCCGACGTGCTCTACACGGCGCTTCGCAAGGCCGACCCGCAGTTGCCGATGGTCGTCATCGACCCGAAGCCAAACGTCGACACGGCGCGGGCCTGTCTCCAGGCTGGGGCTGGCGACTATCTCGACGTTGCGAGAGTGGAGACCGATCTCGAGGATGCGCTCGAGCGGCTCCTCAGAACCTCCCGCCGCCGGGCCGCCGAGGAGGTGCTTCGCCGCGCAGTCGAGCGGCCCTACTCGTTCGCCGAGTTCCTGGGCGAGAGCCCGGTGATGCAGCAGGTCTATTCGATCATCGATCGGGTGGCCACGAGCTCGGTCGACGTGTTCGTGACCGGGGAGACGGGCACGGGCAAGGAGCTCGTGGCGCGGGCAATCCACACCCGTAGCCGCCGTGCCGCAGGGCCGTTCGTGCCGGTGGACTGCGGCGCGATCCCCGACGCCCTCATCGAGAGCGAGCTTTTTGGCCACGAACGGGGTGCGTTTACCGGCGCCGATGCCCGCCGCATGGGTCTGGTCGAGTTCGCCGACGGCGGCACGCTGTTTCTCGACGAGGTGGGCGAGCTGCCGCTGACCCTCCAGGCAAAGCTGCTGCGCGTGCTCCAGGAGCGGCGGGTCCGCCGCGTCGGGGGGCGGCAGGAGAACCCTGTCGACGTTCGGGTGGTGGCCGCGACTTCCCGCGACATCGACCAGATGGTGGAGCGGGGCGAATTTCGTCGAGACCTTTTCTATCGGATCAACGTGGTGCGGGTCGACCTGCCACCGCTCCGCGTGCGGGGCGACGATATCGGCCTGCTCGCCGAGTATTTCGCCAACAAGGCTGCCCACGAGGTCGGTCGGTCGGTCGGCGGCCTCTCCACCGATGTCTACCAAGTGCTCAAGGGCTACCACTGGCCGGGCAACGTGCGGGAGCTTCAAAACGTCGTTCGCCGGGCGATCGCGATGACGCGTTTGCCCATGGCGGGCGTCGATGATCTCCCAGACGAGATCGTGGCCGCCGCGGGACGGGCCGCGGGGGCTGAGGCCGGCGCGATCGGGTTCTTCGCGCAGCGGGCCGAGCATTTGGCGAAGTTCGAGATGCACTACCTCGTCGACCTCCTCACGCGGCACCTCGGCGACGTCTCGGCCGCGGCGCGGGAGGCGAGACTGCCCCGGGGCACGCTCTACCGCCTCATGAAGGGGCATGGCCTCGACGCCGCACAGTTCCGTAAGTCGTGACGGACCGATCGAACGGCTTCGTGAAGGCGTTCGTACGCTGCCATCCGTCGGTCGAGCCGGCCGATGGCGGTTGAGCACTCCTCCGGCCCGCCGTCAACTCTTCTTGTTGCGGTCCCAGGTCTGGCCCGCCTTGTAGCGGTTGGCCCGGTCGACGAGTTCGTCGTTTTTCGTGGTGCCCAGCACCTTGTCGAGCGCCCTGATGAACTCGTCCTTGTGAGCGTCGCGGAGTTTCTGATGGTGAGCCAGCTCGACGATGCTCCGGCAGGCCGGCTCGGCGAGCGTGGGATCGTCGAGATAGGGCACCACGAAGCGGAATGTCTCGATCGTGCGGATAGCGTTGGCTCGCTCCAGCACCGTTGCTTTGTCTTCGGATCGCTCGCAGAGGCTCATCGTCTTCTTGAGAAGGTCGAGCTTCTGGCCGTCGTTGAGCTTGTTGTTGGGGAGCGGGGCGATGCGGATGAGGGCCGCGAGGAGCAGTTTTTTTTCCCCCTCATCGGTCGACGTGCGGAGAAGGTCGAGGAGCCCGTCTTTCACGGCTGCGTCAGGCCAACGCGTCAGCGCTGCAAATCCCTGCTTGCGGGTCGTGGGATCGGCAATCATGCCATCGACGATCGCCAGGGCCGCAGGGCCGCCGATCCGGCCCAGGGCCGGCAGGAGCGTCTCGCGGTCGGCTTCACCGGCGGCCTTGAACACCCCCAGGAAGGTTTCCGTGGCCTGCTCGTGGCCGGGGTTCACCGTGCAGATCGCCACGACCGCATTCTCGATCTCGACGCGGCTGCCACCAGGCTGAGACTGAAGCAATCCGCGGGCGAGTCCATCGACCTCGCCGGGGCCACCAAGCACGGCGACTGCGCGAACCCCCGCCTGGCGGACAAGAGCATCAGCATCCGTCGCGGCGGCCACCATGTCGGTGAGTGCCGCACGGTCGCGGCGGGTGGCGAGCGCGTCGATCAGCACGCTGCGGCTGACACCGGTCGCAGCCTTTGCCGCGGCGCGGATTGCCGCCGGCGAGTCGGTACCACCGAGAATGACGAGGCCGCGCCGGGCGGCCGCCCGCTCGGGGTCGTCCGCCGCGAGCGACTTCACGAGCACGGCCACGTCGGCGGCGCCGCCGAGACGACCGATGGCCAGCAGAGCCGCCGCCCGCGCATGAGCGTCAGACGAGGAGCCGAGCAGGCTCGTGGCGGCTGGAACAGCGGCAGCATCGCCGCGGTCGCCGAGGGCCGAGAGAACGGCTGCCTGCACGGCGGGCGGCAGCGACGGCAGTCGTTCGCCCGCTGCCCTGGTAAACCAGTCGCCCGTGAGGCCATACCGCAGGCGATCGACCGCGACGGCACGAATGTCGGGGTCGTTCGACGCGATCGCGGCGAGCACGGTGTCACCGAGCGTGCGGGCCCCCGGGGTAGGGGCAGCAACCGCGGCGAGCGACGCCATCAGGCTGCAGGCGAGCACGCCACAGGCCATCAACCCACGGCTTAAGCCGCCGGACTTCCATGGAGACATCATCGACAGCGGGGTGACCATTCGGAACTGCTCCATGAACTGGCATGTGAACGAACGTGAACGGAAACCCCTCAGGGGGCGACGGTGTCGTCGACCGCGGCGAACAGACCGCTCTGGGCGGCCATGCGGATGGCCCGCTCGCGGTGCGTGTGCGGGGCGGTGGCCACGGCGGCGGCGATCGCCTCGAAGATCGCCTTTGCGGCCGGGCGGTCGCCTGCCGCAAGGAAGGCGTCGGCGCAGGCCAGCCGCGCGTCGATCACGGCGTCGGCGGCAGGGCCCTTCGGCCGGGCGGCGGCGAGGGCAGCGGCCGCGGCGGGTGACGCGATCCTCCCGAGCGCTTGAGCGGCTGCGGTGGCGACCATCGGATCGCTCGTGAGCAGGGCTGCGAAGAGTGGGACGCTCGCCGCGTCACGCCGGCTGGCGAGCGACGCGATCATTCCTACCTTGAGATCGCTCCCCACCTCGCCCAGCGCCTTGCGGAGTGCGTCGACCGGTTCGGGACCGTCGATCCGCTCCAGCGCGAACCGCGCCATGTGTGAGTTGTCCTTGTCGCCGAGCAGCGCGGCGAGCGCCGGGACCGAGGCCGCCGTGCCGATCAGCGAGAGCTTGCGACAGACGTATTCCTTGGCAGCCCGGGACGTGCCGGTGCCGAGCAGTGCCGCGAACCGCTTCTCGAGGTCAGCCCGCAGGGTCGCGTCGGCATGGGCCGCGACCACGGCGTCGTCGATTGTCTTGAACGGAGCAGCGTCGCCACCCCAGTCGAACGACTTCAGGGCCGCGAATGGGGCGTCGAGGGTCGTGGTGTCGAAAGGCATCGGGAATCTCCAGGTCAGAGCGTCCAGGGTTCGCGGCGGGCACGGTCGAGAAGCCGATTGGCCTCGTCATCACCCTTGAACTGTTGCGCGGCACGGTCCCACTCCAGCGACCGCTCGAGCCGTTGCGTGAGGGCGACCATGTGCGGCGCCGTCATCGTGTTGCAGGCCAGTTCGATGTCGCGAAACGGCCGCTCGCGGGTCTTCACGCAGTCGATAAAGTCGCCGTAGATGCCGCCGGTGCCGCTGTAGACCGGCACCGCTCTCGGGGCCACCGCCGCGCCATCGCCTCGGATCGTGATGCCCCGCTCGTGGGTCACCGCAGTTTTCACGTCCTGGGGCCGCAGATGCTGCGGTCGATTGCAGTGGACCTCAACGCCGTTGGGATACGTCAGCGTGACGAAGGCCGACGACTTGCCGTCGTCCGAGGCGGGGTGATACATGATTTTCGTCGGCTGCACGTCGAGAAGTCCGGCCGCGAAAATCGTACCGCCAAAGTTGTGAGCCCCCCAGTCGGTGAGGCTGCCGCCGGAATAGTCGACGTACGACCGCCAGCTGTTGCCGCCGGTGCCGAAGTTGCCGTCGCAGCGGCCGGGGTTGTAGGGCTCCCACGGGGCCGGGCCGAGCCAGAGATCCCAGTCGATGTCCGTGGGCGTGGCCATCGCGGGCAGGTAGCAGGCCATCGCCGGCGGGCCGACGTTGAGGTCGACCGATGTGATCCTGCCGAGCTCGCCTGCCCAGCAGGGATCGACGATCGTGCGATAGTCCTCGAGCACCCGCTGGCTCCCGCCGGAGACGACGCGGCCGTAGCGACGTGCCGCGGCGACCATCAGCGGACCCTCCCGTAAGGTCAGCGTCTCGGGCTTCTGCAGGTAGACATCTTTTCCCGCCCGGCAGGCGGCGATTGTCATGATCGAATGCCACTGGTCAGGCGTGGCGATATGGACCGCGTCGATGTCGTCGCGGGCAAGGAGTTCGCGGAAGTCAACGTAGGCCGCGCAGTCAGTGTTGCCATACTTCCCGTCGACTCGCCCTTGCCCCGCCTCCCGCCACTTCTGTCGCACATCGCAGACGGCGACGTACTGCACGTCGGGACGCCCAAGGAAGCCGCCCTGATCGCCGGAGCCCATGTTGCCCAGGCCAATGCCCCCCATCACGATCCGGTCACTCGCCGGCGGGGTGGTGGCGTCGCCGAGCGCTTTCGACGTGATCACGTAGGGGGCAGCCGCGGCCCCAGCTGTAGCTGCCGACGCCTTCAGAAATCCGCGGCGCGTAGTCATGGAACGCAGAGCCATGGAGTCACTCCTCAGGGCGTGGATGCTGGGCCTTGCAAATGTACTTCCTTGCCGCGCTGTCTTCAAACAGTGGCCCCCTGGGGACTTGGTGGGTCCGTGGCCTTGCGGCCCATGCGGGCGGGAGTAGTGGCGACCGGATCGATCAACGGAGGGCGACACGCTGTTCTCATCAGGAAGCCCCAAGCGCGAGCGCGGGGTAAGCGGGTCGCATCGAGCCGGTGCCGGATTGGTTCGCCGGGTGTGGCATGCTCGGCGCCGGGGATTTTGCTACGGGATGCGTGGCTGGCCGACTGGGCGTCGCTCGTGAGGCGCAAACATTCCCGGCTTCGGCGCGTGCCACCCCCGGCTCCTCACGATCGGGAGTCGGGTGGGGCAACCGTGGGCCGTGCTCTCCGTCACGAAGCCCTGAGCGCAAGCGACGGGAATGGTGCGATTGCGAGTGACCTGAAGCAGCAGGGTGCGAGTCCCTGTCGGGGTTCGGCTTGAACCCCGTAGCCGATCGGAACTGCATTCCCGCGAGGGGGTGTGGAGAGCATCAGGAGGCGAAAGACCAGTCCGTAGGATGACGAACTCGATTCGGCCTGTCGTCGTGGCGAGCCTGCCATACCAAGGCGAAGCCCAACTGACGCCGGCGATGCCCTGCCTAACGGGTGCAGCGAGTCGCGAGCGATCGCTGTGGCGGTACGTTCGACTGTGACACCAAGCCAAGCAGTCGAAACGACGAGGGGTGGTTGGAGACGGAATGGTCGGAAGATTCAGGGCATGAAGCAATGAGACCTGCTGGGTATCAGACAAGAACCCGGCAGGAGTCAGAGGAGTCATAAGAGCGAGGAAGCCGGGTAACGCCGGTGGAGCGAAGGGCTCCAGGAAGATGGATGAGGAATGGACGGACGAACGGAAGACAACTCGACGTCAGTGCCCCGCGGACCCCAACGGGCTAAGCAAGTCGAAGAGATCCGATCGCGATGGCGATGGGTCGAACCGACCGTCTGGACTGTTCCCATGTTGACGGCTCTCGAACAGGGAGTGAAAGGAGGAACATGGTTCGCGCTGAATGACAAGGTCTTCGCGGAACGGAATCTTGAGGCGGCATTCCAGAAGGTATCGAGCAAGAAGGGTGCGTCCGGCGTAGACCATGAGACGGTCCGAGCGTTCGCGGGACGGCTCCCTGGAGCGATCCAGGAGTTATCGGCGATGCTCAAAACCGACCGGTACACGCCGCAGGCCATTCGACGCGTACACATACCGAAGCCGGGCACGTTCGAAACCAGGCCGTTGGGTATTCCCACGGTTCGGGATCGGGTCGTGCAGGCAGCGGTCGTGAATGTGATCGAACCCATCTTCGAGAGAGACTTCGCGGAACAGAGTTTTGGATTCCGACCGGGCCGAGGTTGCAGGGATGCTTTGCGGCGGGTGAGTCAGTTACTTGAACAGGGCCACGTCCACGTCGTGGATGCGGACCTGAAGAGCTACTTCGACACGATCCCGCACGACCGTCTGATGGCACGTATGGAAGAGAAGATCTCCGATGGCCGGGTACTCCGGTTGATCGCAGACTTCCTGAAGGCGTCCATACTCGACGACGCAAAGCGATGGATACCGGAGGAAGGTGCTCCGCAGGGAGCAGTCCTCAGTCCGCTCCTGAGCAACATCTATCTTGACCCGCTGGACCGGCTTCTGGCCGGTCATGGGATTGAGATGGTGCGATACGCCGACGACTTCGTGATCCTGTGCAAGACAGCGGCAGAAGCCGCACGGGCATTGGAACTTGTCCGACAGTGGGTGGCCGACAATGGCCTCACGCTACATCCGGACAAGACACGGATTGTCGACTCTCGCACCGATCGCTTTGACTTCTTGGGCTATAGCTTCCGCGGCCAAGACCATTGGCCTCGGAAGAAGAGCATCCAGAAGCTACGCGATTCGATTCGGCAGAAGACTCCCCGCACCACCGGCCGTAGCCTGCAGTGCACGATTATCGACGTGAACCAAACCCTCAGAGGCTGGTTCGGGTACTTCAAGCACAGCAGCTACAAGACGGTGCTCCGCGAGCAAGATACCTGGGTGCGAATGCGGCTGCGGAGCATGCTCCGACACTGCACGAAACGCCCAGGTCGCGCACGCGGAGGGGACATGCAGCGGTGGCCGAATGCCTTCTTTGTCGAGCACGGGCTGTTCAGTCTGGTGACAGCTCGCGCCACGGCCGTTCAATCCTCACCGAGGTAAGACCATCGACCGGAGAGCCGTGTGCGGGAGATCCGCCAGCACGGTTCGGAGGGAGGGGGGCCCGAATCCCATCGGGCCTCCCTACCCCTATCGGGTGGCGACCGTTGCAGGATGGACAGACGCCCCGCCGCTTGCACGAGAAGGCGACGACGAATGCTTGACAGCAGCCCGTGCCGGCCGCGCGGGTGAAGCCGAAACAGAGCAGCCTGGACGCGAGATACCTGCGGGACGCTCGGCTCGATCGGGCTGCTAACGACCAAGTTTCATTGCTGGCGACAGCATTACGGAAGACCTCATGAGGCGGCCGTGGCAAGCGACTGGGTCATCGAGAATCAACTCTACCATCTCGCCGCTCTGCCAAAAGCGGGTGCGCTCGAGGCTCCCACCCGGGCCGGTTGCCCCTCGTGAGAGCTGCGCTCGTCAAGGAGATATGGGCGATCCGCGGTCGGCTCGGCCGCGGACCGCCGCTCTTCCTCCAGCACCTTCCGGACCCATTCCCCCGCCATGCTCACTGAGTTTCGACCCGTCGCGATCGTGCGGTCTCTGGGTGAGATCGTTCGCGAGGCGTGCCTTCCGTGTCGCCGCGTCGCAGATTGGCTCTGGGGATTCCGGCGGTCCGAGCCCCTGCCGAGCCGCCCTGTCGTCGCCGTGGCGGTCTGTCTGGCGGTGGGCTGCGCCATGGTTCGCGGCGTGTCTGGCCTGTCTGGCGTGGCGGGCACTTCAGGGGTGAGCCTCGCCGTCGTGTGCTGGCTGGCGACGGCGACGGCGGTCGTGGGGTGGATGGCAGCGGTGAGGTTGGGCCACCATCGACGCGCGGAGGGGAGCCTCTGCGCCGCGATCCTCCTCGCAGGAGCGGCGTGGTCAGCCGCGCAGTTTGACCTCTTTCAGCGGACAGATCTCGCCTGGCGTCTCGGCGACTCGCCCGTCCCCGTGGCGGTGAGAGGCACGGTCGAGGAGTCGTTTCGGCTTTTGCCCGTGCCGACGGAGGATCCGCGGCGGACCGCCGCGATCGGGCCGTCGAGTGAGTGCATGGTGCGGATCGACGCGGTCCGCTCCGGTAGCCGCTGGGTGCCCGCCTCCGGTCGTGCCGCCGTGGTCGTCGATGGTGAGCCGCCGCCGCTCGAGCTGGGTGATCGGATCCGCGTGCTGGGCCGCGGCCTGCGGCCGGCGCCCGCCGGAAATCCGGGTGAGTTCGACTTCCGTCTGCGCGGCCGGTCGAGCCGCTGCCTCTCGATCGTGCGCGTCTCGTCGGCGCGATTCATCCGACTCGTGTCGCCGCCTGAACGATGGTCGCTTGCCGCGGCGATCGACAGCCTGCGGCGGCGGGGCGTCGCCGTGCTCAATGCCCACCTCTCGCGAGAACGGGCGCCCCTCGCCGCGGCGTTGCTCCTCGGCAGTCGCGAGTCGCTGCCCCGCGCGGAGGCCGACGACTTCCTCGCCACGGGCACGGTCCATATTCTGTCGATCTCGGGTCTGCATGTGGGTCTGCTCGCGGCTGCGCTGTTTATGATCCTGCGCGTGGCGTCGGTGCCCCGCGGCTGGTCGCTGGTGGCGATCGCCGTGGTCACCGGTGGGTACATGCTGCTTGTGCGGGCTGAGACGCCCGTGTTGCGGGCGACGCTGCTCGTCTGGCTATCGTGCATCGCGGCGGCCGTGGCGCGGAGGTCGCCGGCCATCAACGCGCTGGCGATCGCCGCCGTCGTCGTCCTGGTCTGGCGGCCGGCGGAAATCTTCAGCGTGGGAGCCCAACTCTCGTTTCTCTCGACGGCCGTGCTCGTCGGTGTGGCGGCGATGCTGCCGAGGTCGTCGGCCCCCGTCGATCCGATCGATCGGCTCATCGACCGGAGCAGGACGCCGGCGGAGCGTGTGTGCCGGAGGTTCTGTTGGCAGGCGTGGACGCTGTTCCTCGTCGGAGCCGCCGTCTGGACCGTCACCGCACCCTTGGTCATGGCCCGGTTTCACGTGATCAGCCCCGTGGGACTCGTGGTCAACGTGCTCGTGGCGCCCCTCGTGGCGCTGGCGATGGGCTGGGGGTTTGTCTGCCTGCTCGCGGCCCCGGTCTCGTCCACGCTCGCGGGGCTCGCCGGTGCCGCCTGCGATGCGACGCTCGCCGGGATCTCGCTGATCGTGCGGCTGGCGGCCGATCTTCCCGCCGGACACACCTGGACGCCGGGGCCTCCCGCGTGGTGGGTCGCAGGCTGGTATCTGCTCTTCGCCGCTGCGCTCCTCTGGCTGCCCGCCGTCGCGCTCTATCGCGTGAAAACGTGGGCGGTGGTCGGCGGGGCCTGGGTGCTCGTCGGGCTCGTGGTCGCCGGGGCCGGCCGCCTCGCCGCTGATCCCCGACCCGGCATGCGGGTGGTGGTGGCAGCGATGGGCCATGGCTGTGGGATCGTCGTCAGATCGGCGGAGAACCGTTGCCTTGTGTTCGACGCCGGCCGACTCGGGGCTCCGGGCGCGGCTCGCCGCGCGATGGCCGGCGTGCTCTGGAGCGAGGGTATCTCGCGGATCGACACGCTCGTGATCTCGCATGCCGACACCGATCACTTCAACGCGGTGCCGGAACTACTCGAACGATTCGAAGTGGGTGAGTTGATGGTGCCCCCCGCGTTTCTCACGAGCGACGCACCCGCGGTCGTCGACCTTCTAGCACGCATTCGTCTCTGTGGCATTCCAGTGCGGAGCATGGTCGCAGGAGACTCGTTTGCGGTGGGCCGGTCCTGCCGGGCCCGGGTGCTGCACCCCATGCCTGACGATTCGTCACCGGCTGACGACGGCCTGGCAGAACCGCGTTGGACAGATAACGAAACGAGCATTGTGCTGGCCGTCGAGTCGGCGGGCAGGCGGCTCCTGCTCACGGGCGACATCGAGGGCGGGGCCCTCGAGCGGCTGGTGGCAGCCGATCCCGATTCCTGCGACGTGCTCGTGGCACCACACCACGGCAGCCGCGTCAACCTGCGGGCCGACGTCGCCGCCGCTACCACGCCGGCCGTGGTGCTCGTGAGCGGGCTGGGCGGGAAGGCGTGGGGCGAGGTCCGCGACGCCTACGCGGCGGCATCTGGCCCCACCCCGGCGGAGGTGCTCAAGACGGGCGGTGAGGGGGCGATCGCCCTCGACTGCGACGCGGAGACCGTGACGCTGGCGCGGTTTTCCGGCGGCGCGTGGCGGCCCATCGTGCCGAGCAGCCAGACGGTGGTCGAGTCCGGCGTCACGCAGCGCGGCGACCGGCAGGTCGCGTCAGCGCCAGGCCGGCGGCGATGAGCAGCAGTTGGCTGAGCACGTAGCCCGCCAGCAACATCAGCACGCCGCTGGTAAACCCATAGCTGTGCAGGCCGATGCCGAGCTGGTTGGTGCCGAACCAACTCCAGGCGGTGACGATGTTGCCTCCGATCGTGAACAGCGCGAACCCGCGCGGCCCGATCCAGCGGTCCCAGCGGGCGTGCAACACCGCGGCATTCCAGAGCACGATCATCAGGGCGCCGTTCTCCTTGGGATCCCAGCCCCAGAAGCGGCCCCAACTGTCGTCGGCCCAGAGCCCGCCCAGCACGGTGCCGATGAAGCTGAAGAACAGCGCGAAACAGACAACGCCGTAGGTCATGCGATAGAGCCTGTCTTGCACCTGCCGGTTCGCCGCAACGTCGGCTTGGTCAAAGAACCGGCTCCATAGGAGGTGCACGATGGCGCACGTGCCGAGCATGCCCGCGAGGAACGTCGCCCCGTAGCCGAGCGTGACGGTGACCACGTGCGTGGACAGCCAGAACTGCGTATCGAGCACGGCCTGGAGCACATGCATCGTGTCGCCAGAATCGAGTCCGTAGGCCACCATCAGCGTGAGGCCGCCACTGAGTGCCGCCACGAGATTGCCGATCCCGAGACGATACAGCGATTCGAGGCCGAGGCCCGCCAGCACACACGCCCAGCCGATAAACACGGCCGAGGAATAGAGGTTGACTACCGGGGGGCGGCCGGTGAGATAAATCCTGGCCGCCAGGGCAAAGGTGTGCACGACGAGCACACCCACGAGCATCCACCACACGAACCGGTTGAGCGGGCCGTGCCAGACCAGGAAACTCGCGAAGCAGAGCACCGAGGCCACGATGTAGAGCCATCTCGCGGTGTCGGTCGGATTGAAGGCGTTGAGCCACGACTCGAACGACGCCTTGGAGGCCGAGGCCTGCACGGCGGGGAGATCGGCGATCGTCCGCTGGTAGGCCGCCAGGGCCGTGTTGAACTCCGCCGGTGATCTGTCGACGGCTGCGAGCAGATTGGTAAATGGCAGGATGGCCGGGTTGAGCCGATAGGCCGGCTGGCCTTCGCGGCCCCCAAGCACGCGGCCCACCAGGGCGGTGACCACGGCGGGATACAACGGCTGCCACCGCGTGGCGGCCCCCGCCTCGGCCGCCATGGCATCGGTCGACGGGGCATCGAGCGGAGGAATCACCGCGGGCGGATGGTTGTCTTCGATCATCCGCGCTCCCTGCATGAGTCGGCGGATCTGCTCGAAGAGTTCGCGGCGGGCCTCGTCACCTTCGGTCGCAGGCTTCGGCAGCGACGGAGTCTCGTAGGCAAACCGCATGAGGTCGTGGGCCATCAGCTTCTGATCGATCTCGGCATACTTCTTCTGCACGAATGACCGCTGATCGGCGGGAATCTCGCGGAGCTTTTTCAGTTGCTCGCGGAGCGCCGCCCTGCCCGGCTCGAGCTCGGCCGCAGAGTAACGGTGGCCCTGACGCCGCTTCAGATCGAAGAGATCGAGCACTTCCAGCGCGTCGATCCGGAACACGGGAGCCTTGTCTACCCACTCGCTGCCCGCCATCAGCGCCAGCAACCACTGCACGGCCGACACGGTGCCCTCCGGAGCCTTCCCCTGCCCCTCCCCTTTCTCCTCACCCTCACCCTCGGGCATCACGACTCGGGAGCGGTTACCGAGCAGTTGCAGCGTGGTGCGGCCGACCGAGTCGAGAGGCTTGATGCGGCCCTCGTGCATCACGGGAATCGTGCCAGCCGCTCCCCAGTCGCAGGCGTCGCTCTTCACGCGGCGCTCCATCGACCTGGGCAGCACGCACAGGGCCACGAAGGCGAGCGCTATCGCCGGCAGCAGCCATCCGCGGCCTGTTTCCGGGGTCGTGGCCGTCGGCAGGGTGCGCTGCCGACGCTGGCTGCGTCCTGGGTCGGTCGGGGCCGCCGCGATCAACCGTGACTCCCGCTCGTGGCGGTCGGCGAACCGCACGAACGTGCCGCCGAAGTGGACGAGCATGCCCCAGAAAGCGAGCACGCAGGCCACGTAAGGGATCAGCCAGCCCGCGTTTTCTACCACCTGCAGGCCGGTCATCTCGCCGATCTGGCCGTTGCCGAGGTCAACCTGCGAATACTGGCTCTGGTAAAAGGTCTCGCCGCGATAACGCACCGGATTGTTCATCCAGATGCGGCCCTTCTGCTCGGCCCTGGTGTCCCGGTCGGTGAACGTGACATAGGAGGAATAGTCGCGGGGCGTGGCGCTGGCCGAGTAGTCGATCCGCCGCACATCGTCGAGCGTCACGCTGTAGGGTTTGTGTTCCCGCCGGAACCGCAACTGGAGCCGCCACGGCTTTCCGTCGGCCTCGACCGTGTCGCACTCGTCGCCGCTACCGCCCATGAAGATCTGCTTTTGATCATTGAGAAACTGCGTGACGAGGTGCGTCCCCAGATCGCGGCCCGTGCCCTTCTCGACGAGTCGCACATAAGCCGAGGCGATGTTGGACTTCGACGAGGCGCCTCCCTCCGGGGGCGCGGCGGTCGCCAGCCAGGAGAGACCGATGCCCGCCGTAGCCTGGTTTTTCGCCACGGGGCCCACGCGAATGACGGTCGAGTTGGGGAAGTAGTTGACCACCCGGATATCAAACGGCAGACCGTCGGCCGTGATCACTTCGCCGCCAGCGCGGGCCCGCAGCAGCCGGCTGCTGATGGCCGTCACCTGGTCGTCCACGGAGCTTGAGTCGACGACCGCCAGTTCGGTCTCGTCGGTGCGATAGGCCACGCTGGTCGTCTGCCCCTCGACGAGCGAGATCCGCTCCTCGATCTGCCGGTCGCCAAACACGAACTGACCGATCATCAGCAGGCCCACGGCCACGTGGATCAAGACGTTGCCGCCGCGGACGCCAAACACCATCACCAGCCCCGCGAGCAGCACGAGGGCCGCGACGCTCGACTGGATCAGTTGCCACATGATCCGCAGACCCGGCTCGTTCAGTCGCCACGACTCGCCGCCGAAGAGTGCGAGCGTGACGACGCATCCCACGGCCGCTGCCGCAGCCCAGAGACTGCCTGCCACGAGCTTGCGGCTGCTCCCTGCGGCGGCAAAAGCCAATCCGGCCGCCAGCAGGGCTCCGCCCCCCTGCACCATTCGCCAGACGGTCTCGTAGTCGACGGGCGGTCGGCCCTGCAGGCCGTCGGTGCGATGACCGGTGAGGATCACGGCGAGGGTGAGCAGGCCACCAAGCAGCGTCACGGCCGTGCCCCAGAGCAGCCGCCCGCCGTGTGCCGCGACGTGGAAGCGCGTCACCTTGGCGGCAATCAGGTTCACGAGCATCACCAGGCCGATCGTGCCGCCGCCTGGAAACGGAAACCAGCCTGTGAGCCCCGATTCCCCGAAGACCGTCACGGGCAGAAAGTCGGAGAACGGGATCTTTGCGACCCAGCTGTTGAAATACTCGGCCTTGACCTCGGGAAGGTTTTTCTCGTCCTGGGCGAGCGTGCCGACGAACAGCAGGAACGTGGCCGCAAGAAACATCACGACCGTGATCTTGAGCGAACCGGCGGCCCGGAGCAGCTGCCAGGCCGTGCCGCTGGCGGTGTCGACGAGATCGGCGCCGGCCTCGAACGATAACTGTGGACGAGTAACGCTTTCGGAGGCCATGGTCGATTCCTATCGGAGCGGCATTCCTGCCGCGGGGCGGTTACTGCTTCCAGCGGATCGACGACACGAAGCGAATGAAGGCGTCACGCTCACGGCGGGCCACGGCAGCCGCGCCCTTGAACTTCACGAAGAGTGAGGTCGTTTTATCAACAGGGATCATCGCACCAAGGATTGCCTGTCCGCTGTCCTTTGATGCTCTGGCTTCCTCATCGAGGAGTAGCACGACGCTGGCCTGAACACCGTCGACATCGACCCTCTCGGCAGCGGCGCTGGCCGCGCCGGCCGTCCGCCGGATCGCCTCGGGCTCACCCGCCGCGTCGAGTTGTCCCTGCCACCGCTCGAGGTTGCTCTCGAGCGAGCCGGCCGCCGGAATGATCGTGACTTCGTTCCGGTCACCGGGGTCGCCGATGAGGAGCGTGGCCAGCCGCATGCCGCTGCCGCCCCCGTCCTGCCAGCCCTCGGGCACGTCGTAGGTGAGTCGTGGGGCCGCGGGGGGCGGCTCCTGCGGCGCCTGAGCCACCGAGGCCGGCTCGGCCTGTTTGGGAACCGTGTAGGAGCGGATGTCGCCGGGACGGACCTCGGCGTCGCGGCCGCAGCCAGTCGACAAGATCGCCACTGCCACGACCGTCGCCCGCCGGAAGAGCGTGGGCACAAATGCTTGAGGGGCGGGACGCAGGGTCACGATGCTCGTTCTCCGATGGCGGCTGGCGGCACGAAAGGCCGTACCAGACGCCGACGGAATTCTAGCAGGAAGCCGCCCGCTGTCCGCAGGCCTTCTCCGCCGGGACGGCGGTTCACCGCCAAGCGAACGTTTCGGACAGGGCCTTCAGGAGCGGGCTGGCCAGCGGAGTGCCGCCGGGCGCGCGGACGGCCCACACGAGGTCGATCATCACGAGGCTGCAGGTGAGCAGGAAGAGCGTGCAGCAGACGAGCCCGAGAATCTGCAGGAGGCTGAATGGCGGTCCGGCCGGCATGGTTTCGGTGAACGACTCATCTCCGACGAGCACTCCCGCGCTTCCGATGGAGTCGTCAAGCGACACCGAGCCGGACTCGTCAGTCACCGTGCCGAAGAAGCTCGAGTCGCCGGTGTCTTCGGTGGCGATCACGACGGAGGCGCTTTCGTCGTCTGAGACCGCGTCGCCCAGTTCGAATGCGTCACCGGCGAGTGAGCCACCGAACGCGTCTACTCCGGACGCCACCAGCGAGTCGCCCAGCACGATCGCCGAACCGCCGATGTCGCCTCCCTCGAGCGACAGCCCGCTGTCGAGCGGACCCGAGAGGACCGCGCCCGGCGTGGGGCCCGAAAGTCCCGGCCCGGAACCGGCCACGATCGACCCGGATCCCAGGTTCGACAGGTCGATGCCGATGTCGGAGACTGCGTTGCCACCCGGGGACGCCGCTGGGCCGCGGGCCAGTGACGGAGAGGACGCACCGATGATCGACTCCAGGGCGAGGTCGGCGCTCTCCAGGCCGCTTCCCGCATCATCAATCACGAGTTCGTCATCGCTTCTGCGGATCATTGTTTGCACGGGCTGGGCCGACCCAGACACCGCCGAGCCGAAGATCGATTCCGTCTCTTCGATCGCCTCGCCGAGCACGACGTCTTCGTCGGCATCGAGCCCGCTGGCAGGTCCACCGATCGCTGGGGATGACAGTTCTAGTTCGAGCGAGAGATCGCCCGAGGCCGCGGGCTCGTCGTCGAGTTCCGACGCCACCCGGTCGATGTCTTCCAGTTTGAACTTGACGGTGGCGCCGTCCCGCATGGGAAACAGTTTCTTGCGGTCGATCAGCCGATTGATTTCCTCGACGGTCACGCCAAGATGGCGGGCCGCCTCTTCCAGCGAGAGAAGTTTTCCAGCCATGGCTGCCCCAGATCCCAGCAGGAGGGTCGACGTCCCTGCGCTTCCACTCGTCTTCGACGGAAACGCTCCGGGCATTCTACCGCCCACCGCCACGCGTGATGCAGTCGCTTCCATCCGCAGAGCCTGCCGGGGCGGGCCAGGGTCGTTTGGCGCGACGGTCAGCGGAGAGCCGGCACGGCCTCCGGCGTCGGTGCCGGCCCCGCCTGAAGCATCCGTTTGAGCGCCGCGGGCCGGGGTTCCTGGGCGTTGAAATCATCGACCATGAGGTCCCACGTGAGGTTGCGGGTGCTCCGCAGCACAAGTGCTCCGGTTGCCGTGTCGACGTGATAAACAGCAGCGTGCCGGCTGCCCGGATCGACCACCAGCAGCAGCCGTCGGGAATCGTCGAGCGGGGAATCAGACAGCCAGAGGGCGCCGGACTCGTCCAGGGGCCGCACGGCGCGTTGGGCGGCGAGTTCCCGCACGTCCACGAGGGCGAGACCGGCCACAGCGAGACAGCAGCAGCCAGCCCAGGGCAGCCAGCGGCGGCCGTTGCGGAGCGTTGGCAGGCGGTCTTCGTGGCGGGGCCGGGGTGGCACGCGGTCGCAGTCTGGATTCATGGGGCTTCTCCAAGCGGCCGCGCCCAGAGATGGCCCGGCCGGGCGGGACACTAGGGGAGACCGGGGGTCGCGGCAAGGCTGAATGCAGTGGCCGAGACGGTCGCGGGGGATTGCCCAGACCTCCTGTCTTGCGTGGCTTGTCGGTCGCGGTCCGGGTTTCGTCGGGAGGGGATGTTTCGGTTCAACAGCCTGCGCAGAACGTGACGATGAAAGG
Source organism: Planctomicrobium piriforme (assembly GCA_945869735.1). GTDB lineage: Bacteria > Planctomycetota > Planctomycetia > Pirellulales > UBA1268 > QWPN01. Next base: position 1,765 of record CAMBPQ010000036.1, on the reverse strand, counting down.
GGTCGTCGGGGCGCGCCGCCCTCCGACCGTAGCCAGCGTCCATCCGTTCGGGAGGCACCACCGGTGTCGTATCTCAACCGTTTCTCCGCCCTGCTCCTCCGCTCTCCGCTGCTCTGGGGGGGATCGCTGTCGTTCGCGTTTTTTGCCCTGATCCACGGGGGCGTTATTACCAATGCGAGCGTGATCCGATATCTGGCCGGCCATTGGGTGGAGTACGTCGAGACCGTGCTGTTTTGCGTGGGACTCGCCTTTCTGGGTCTGCACCTTGGGAGCCTCGTGCGGCAGCGGCGGACTATCGACACGCCGCTCCTCGAACCGGCGGCCGAGGGGGGCGTTGATCCCGCGGATGCGGCAACCCTCGCTGCCGCGCTGCCAGAGAACGTGCCGGGATATCTGGTGCGGCGGCTCCGCGAGGCGATCGATCTCGTCGTTCGGACGGGCTCCGCTGACGACATGGAGAACCACCTCAAATATCTCTCCGATCTCGATGCCGCCCGGGCATCGCAGAGCTATGGCCTCGTGCGGTTCGTGATCTGGGCGATTCCGATCATGGGCTTCCTGGGAACCGTGATCGGGATCACCGAAGCCATCGCCTGCCTCTCGCCGACGCAGCTCGACAACATCTCCGGCGTCGTGTCCGGCCTCGGGACGGCGTTTGACACGACGGCGACTGCGCTTGCCCTTTCAATGGTACTCATGTTTCTCCAGTTCGTCATCGATCGCTACGAGCAGCAACTGCTTGCGAAGGTCGACGACGCGGCCTGGGCGACGCTGGCCGGAAGATTTCAGTCGCTGGGTGGAGGCGACGGCACGGCGCTGGCCGTGACCCGTCTCGGCGAGACGCTCAGCCGTGGATCGGCACGGCTCCTGGAGGCGCAGGAGCAGGCTTGGTCATCGCTCGAGCGAACCGCCACCAGCGGGGTGCGGCAACTGCTCGACGAGACCGGCGGCACGATCAAGACGGCGCTCGCCGCGGCGCTCGATGAGAGCCTCTCGCGCTGGTCGGAGTCGTTTGCTCGCACGCACGACGAACTCACTGCGCGGCGCGACGATCGTTGGACGGAGGCCGCGGCCGCCCTGGCGTCGGCCGTTCGCGGCCTCGAGGCCCGTCACGAGTCGATCGAGCGGCAGACCGTGGCGCTCGAGGGCGTGGTGGCGGCGACCCGCGACATTGCGTCGCTCGAGCGGACGCTCGATGCCAATCTTTCCACACTCGCCGCCACGGGCAGGTTTGAGGAGACGCTCACGTCTCTGGCCGCCGCCGTGCAGCTCCTCGCCGTCCGTGCCGCCGATCAGCGGCGCGGCGATGCCGACGCCATCCGCCGCACCGGAAAGGCTGCATGAGTCGCGCTCGCGGCCAATCGGGCCCCACGATCTCCCTGTTTCCGTTTCTCGCCGTGCTGCTCTGCACGATGGGGTCGCTCCTCGTCGTGCTGGTCATCTTCAGCCGCTCCGCGAAAAAAGCCGGTCAGGCCGCCGCGGAGGAGGCCCGCGCGCAGGCGGTGCTGACGCAGCAGGCCGAGCGGGGAGAACTCGAACTCGCCCGCGAGGAGCTGGGCTGGCGGGTTCAGCAGCTCCGCGAGGTGCGCGACCGCACCGCCGACGCACTCGCCAAAGCGCGGATGCAACTGGCCGGCACCGAAGACGACGCGCGGAAGCTGGCCGACGAACTCGATGCCCTCGGCCATGCTGCGGAGGCGCGGGAAAAGGGCTCGGGCGACGAGGCCGCCCAGGAGGCGATCCTCGATCTCGAGCGGCGACTCGC
>CAMBPQ010000035.1 GCA_945869735.1 Planctomicrobium piriforme | reverse complement strand
CCGCCGCAACGGAAACGGCTGATGCCCAGAGCGCGGGCGGCCTTTACCCTCGTCGAAGTGCTCGTGGTCGTGGCGATCCTCGCCACGCTCGTGGGCCTGCTCCTGCCGGCTGTGCAGAGCGCCCGTGAATCCGCGCGGCGAACGAGCTGCACCAACAACCTCCGGCAGCTCGGCCTCGCGGCGGCCAACCACGAATCGGCCCGCGGCCGGTTTCCGATCGGCGCCGAATCGCGGCAGTGGAAAGAGCGGCCCGACTTTCCCCACCAGTTCTTCCGCTGGTCGGTGCTCGCGCACCTCTCCCCTTACTACGAGCAAGAGCAGTTGCTTCGGAGCCTCGACCTCACCGTGCCGCTCTACACCGGGCTGACATCTGATTCCATCGCCCCGCAGAACAAGCCGATCGTGAAGCTTACGGTGCCGCTGTTCCTCTGCCCGAGCGATTTGGGCGGGCCCGTCTCCGATCTCTTCGGCCCCACCAACTACGCAGGCTGCACGGGCAGCGGTGCCGGTGGTGGCACGCCCTTCGAGACCGAGGGCATCTACGGCATCAACTCGCGGACGCAGCCCGGCCACGTGACCGACGGCCTCTCCAAGACGGTCGCCTTCTCGGAGAGCATCCTCGGCGCCGGCCCCAAGGCCGAGCGGAGCCGCGGTTCGATCACCGCGGACACCGGCTACGGATTCACGTTCACCGCGCCACTCACCGAGCCGGCCTGTAGTCGCCCCTTCTACTACAACTTCACCGACCTGCGGGGCTTCTCCTGGGCCAACGGCGAATACCGCACGACGCTCTACAACCACGCTCGGGGTCCGAACAGCGACGCGATGGACTGCCTCGCGGCCCTCATGAGCACGCCTGACCTCGCGAGAATGTATGCCGGCTACGGCTGGCGGGCTGCGCGGAGCCGCCATCGTGGCGGCGTGAACGTCGGTATGGCCGACGGCGCGGTGCGGTTCGTGGCCGACGAGATCGAATCCGACGCGTGGCGGGCCGCGTCGACGCGGGCCGGCGGCGAAGCCTTTTAAGCCACCCGGCAGGAAGCCCCGAGCGCGACCGCGGGGCATACGCACGCCACCCCAGCCCGCTCCCCGCCACCTACTGCGGGGGATAGGCCTTTCGGAGCCAGGCAAGCACTCGCCGGATATCGGCCGGCAGCGGGCTCGTGAACCGCAGGTTTTCGCCTGAGACCGGGTGCACGAACCCGAGTTCGGCCGCATGCAACATCACCCGCGGCGCCCGCGACTCGTCCTGCTTCCCGTCACGGCGGGACGACGCATACACCCGCTCACCGCACACCACGTGGCCGCTCTCGGCCATGTGGATCCGGATCTGGTGCGTGCGGCCCGTCTCCAGCCGGCATTCGACGAGCGTGTAGTCGTCGCCAAAATGCTCCATCGGGGTGACGTGCGTGATCGCCTCCTTACCGTCTTCGCCCACACCGCTGCCCCGCCGACCGTCACCGCGATCGCGGACAAGGTTTGAGGTGATCGTTCTGGCCTTTGCGCGGCCGACGACGATGGCGAGATAGCGCCGGTGCGTCGTATGCATGCGAAACTGCTCTGCGAGGATCCGGGCCGCCGGCACGTTTCGTGCAAAAACGACCAGGCCGCTCGTCTCGCGATCGATCCGGTGCACGGCGCTCACGGGCGGGATGCGGCGGCGCTTCGGGGCGGCTCGGCCCTCGACGGATCCGTAGCGGGCAGCGAGGTGCCGGCCGATCGCGTCAGGCACCAACTCCTCGAGCGTCGGCTGCATCTGCTTGCGGTGGGCGGGCCACGAGAGCTCCTCGTGGTGTCTCGTGGTGGTCACACCCGTCGGCTTGTCGACCACCACCACGTCGTCATCGACGTGGACGACCTTCACGTCGTCGACCTTGGGCGGCGCCGCGGCCGCGACCTCGAGCACCTTCACTACCTCTCCCTCCTTGAGCCGGCGGGCGGCGTCGATGCAGACGTTGCCGTGGACCAGCACGTGCCGCGACCGCACGAGCTTCTGCACCCGCGACCAGCTCGCACCGCCCAGCCGGCTGCGGAGGAACGCTGCGAGCGTCTGCCCGCGGTCGGCGGGGGTCACGTGATGGGCTTGCCCAGGATGTTGTTTCATGAGAGGGCGTCGGATTTCGATGTGCTGCCCGGGGTCGGGAAAGTCACGGCTTGCCAGGTGTCCGAAGGGGCGGGATGCCGAAGTGATGCCGAAGAAGTAGCCGTTTCCGCCGGCCTCGTTGAATCCACCACTCCGAACCGTAGGGTTGGCGGCCACGCATGACCGCGGGTTCCCGCTTCGGGATGTTCTTCGGCAGGCCGCCGTCCTCGCGGACTTCGGCCCCGATGATACCTGCAATCGAGCCCATTCGTTCCCGCCGCCTCGGCGAGCGGCTCGCCCCGCGTCGCCGGGCGTTTTCGCTGGTCGAAATGCTCGCGGTGATCGCGATCGTCAGCACGCTCGTGGGGCTGGTGCTGCCCACCGTGCAGCGGGTCCGCGAGTCGGCCCGAATGGTCACATGCGGCACCAACGTCCGAGAGACCGCCCTCGGGGTCTGCTCGTACGAGTCGGCCCGCCGGTCGTTTCCCGCTGGCTATGACGCGACGCCGCACGATCCGAATCTGCCGGAGGGCACGCAGCACGCCTGGTCGTCAGTGATCCTTCCGTCTATCGACGAGCAGGGCCTCGCCTCCCAGATCAACTATGCCAACCGCTGGGACGCCCCCGGCGGCAACGACGTCGCCTCCGATCAGGCCGTCGCGACCTACGCCTGCCCCAGCGGCATCGTGCCGTCGGTCGGCAAGGCCGACTACGGCGGCATCGCAGGCTCGTGGATTTTCGAGGAGGGCGTACCCTTTCCGGGCCCGGCGGGTTTTTTCAACGGCATCCTCTTTGCCGTCGACGACGATCATCGGCCGGCACGGGCGGCAGCTGTGACCGACGGCCTGAGCCAGACACTGCTCATCGCGGAGGCGGTCGATCGCAGCACTGCGGATGAATCGCCGGACGATCCCCACGCGACCGGTCGCTGGGCGCGGATCAACTGCTTCGCGCAGAGCGCGGCCTTCATCAACACGCGTGGCAGCGATATCGCGAGCAACCACGTCGGCGGGGCCCAGGCTGCGTTTGCCGACGGCCGCGTCACCTTTCTGACCGACATAACGGATCCGCGCGTTCTGGCGGCGATCTGCACCCGCAACGGCGGCGAAGCCAGCGCTTCGTCCCGGGCGGACAAGTGATCGCCGCCACGGCGTCCGGCGGCGGGCGGCCGCGCGTTGCGACCGCCCGCGCGAGGGATCGCGGCACACCGCGTCATCGTCGAACGCTGTTCGATGACGACGTTTCACGTGGTTGTTTCTATTGAAGGGGTGAATCATGCTTCGCAGGAATCTTATCGCTTGTCTGGCCGTCGTGGCCCTCGGCTTCCTGGTGGCTTCGCCGGCACAGGCTGGAGCCACGGCTGGCGCTGTCGGTGTCAAGAAGACCGCCAACGTCAAGCTTCAAAACGTCGGCGCGATTGCGACCTACGTCGTGATCGTTCCGCAGGGGCTCCCGACGCCGATCACGGTCGCCGATGCCAAGCGGCTCGGCGCGGTCCTGCTAGCTCCCAGCAGCAGGGCGATCTTCTATCCGGTGCCATCCGGAAACGGGACCATCGCGGTCATCGACGCCACCAACGTCCCCCCGACGGGACTGCTGCCGCCGCCCGACGACACGGCCAACTACTCGGTCAAAAAGGGGAAGATCGCCTACGCGAAGATCTTCTCGCCGGGACCGACGGTCAACATCGTGCCGAAGTACTGAGCGATCCACTCTCAAACGGTTTCACGTGGACAAAGGTCAGGGAAGACTTTTCCACGGCCGGAACGCCCCCGTGGAGGCGCAGGGGATGCCCGCGAAATGGGCCGCCTTGACCGGTTTTCCAGCGGTTTTAGACTTTGATGGGAGGTCGCGCATTTCACGCCTCCGTCGTTTCCGCGTCGAGAGGACTTCCAAACAGTGCCCGGCACCTGCGTCATCGGTCTGCAATGGGGAGACGAGGCCAAAGGCAAACTCGTCGACATCCTGACGGAAGACCACGACATCGTCGTCCGTTACCAGGGTGGTGCCAACGCGGGCCACACCGTCGTCTCCAGCGGCCAGACCTGGAAACTTTCCATTATCCCCAGCGGCATCCTCCGCGACGGGGTCGCCTGCGTGGTCACCGGCGGCGTCGTCCTCGACCCAGCCAAGGTCCTGGAGGAAATGGATGGTCTCGAGTCGCGGGGCATCCGCATGGAAGGCAAACTCCAGTTGAGCGACAGGGCGCATGTCGTCTTCCCATGGCACATCGTCGAAGACCGGCTCCTCGATGGCAGCCTCTCCGGTGGCGGTGCGATCGGTACCACTGGCCGCGGCATCGGCCCCTGCTACCGCGACAAGGTGGGCCGGGCGCTCGCGATCCGGCTCGGCGACCTCTATCGCGACGACTTCCGCGCGAGGGTCGAGCACGTGGTCGACTTCAAGAACCGGCTTTTTTCCAGCTGGCCCTCGGGCACCACGGCGCCGTTGGATGCCGCCGCGATCCATGCCCAATACGCCACCTACGCCGAGCGGTTGCGGCCCCACGTCGCCGACACCAACGCCTTCCTGCTCGATGCCGTCGAACAGGGAAGCCGCCTGCTCTTCGAAGGTGCCCAGGGAGCCCTCCTCGACATCGACCACGGCACGTTCCCGTTCGTGACGAGCAGCAACTCGTCGGGCGTGGGTGTGGCGAGCGGGTCGGGTGTGCCCGGTCGCTGGGTCAATCGGGTGATCGGGGTCGTGAAGGCCTACTCAACCCGCGTCGGCGGCGGACCGCTCCCCACGGAGCAGGATAATGCAATCGGGATGCATCTCCGCGAGCGCGGCCGCGAGTACGGCACCGTGACCAAGCGGCCCCGCCGCTGCGGCTGGTTCGACGCGGTCGCCGCCCGATACACGGCTCGGCTCTCGGGCGTCGACGAACTCGCCGTGATGCTGCTTGATGTACTCGGCGGGCTCGACGAACTGAAGATCTGCTCGGCCTACGAGATCGACGGCCGGCGGACGACCCAGTTTCCCAGCCAGATCGCCGACCTCGAACGAGCAGTCCCGGTCTACGAAACCCTGCCGGGTTGGCCAGACGAACTCGACACCGCCCGCGACGAGCATGCGCTGCCGCTCCACGCCCGCCGCTACGTCGATCGCATCGCACAACTCCTCGGCAGGCCGGTGTCGATCGTGTCGGTGGGGCCTGACCGCGACCAGACCATCATCCGCGACTCCGGGAGCGCGCGGCGGCCATGGCATCCCCTCCAGCCAGCCAACGCCTGATGGCGGCGGGCGACCCACGCCAGGCTGCCTCCCTCGGCCCATCTGCGGCCGACGAGGCCCCGCTCCCGCGTCATGTCGCCATCATCATGGATGGCAACGGCCGCTGGGCCCAGAGCCGCGGGCTGCCCCGGATCGAGGGCCATCGACGGGGCGTTGCCAGCGTGCGGCGGATCACCGAGCACTGCGTCCGCCGGGGCATCGGTCAACTCACGCTCTTCTGTCTATCGAGTGAGAACTGGCGGCGGCCCGCGGCCGAACTCACATTCCTCATGCACCTGCTCGAGCAGTACATGATCGAGGAACGGTCGCTACTGATGCGGCAGCGGGTGCGGCTCTCAGTGATCGGCCACCGCGAGGGACTGCCCACCGAGACGCTCGAGGCCCTCGACAACACCGTTGCGCTCTGCGCTGCCAACGACGGCATGCGGCTGTGCCTCGCGATCAACTACGGCTCTCGCGCCGAGATCGTCGACGCCGCCCGGAGCATCGCCCATGACGCGGCCGCCGGCCGGATCCGGCCCGAAGACGTCGACGAGGAATCGTTCGCCGCCCGCCTCGACACGGCCGGGATGCCCGATCCCGATCTCCTGATCCGCACCGCCGGCGAAATGCGAATCAGTAACTTTCTGCTGTGGCAGATCAGTTACGCAGAGCTCTGGGTGACGCCGGTGGCGTGGCCCGAGTTTGAGGAACGGCACCTCGACGAGGCGATTGATGCCTTCGCGGCCCGCGACCGTCGCTTCGGAGGACTATCACCATCGTGAGTGATCCCGTTGCTTCGGCGGTGAAGGCCCGCCCGGCGCTCGCGTCCCGGCTGATCGTGGCCGCGATCGCACTCGGTGGATTCACCGCACTCGGCTGGGCTGATGGAACCGGGCTCGCCAGTGCGCGGCCTGGCTCCTGGCTCCTGCCTCTGGCCATCGCGGTCGCCGTGGGAGGCGGTTGCGAGCTCGTGCGGCTGGCTGCGGCGCAGGGAGTCGGCATCGCCCCCGCGCTCGTGCCATGTGCTGCGGCGGCGATCGCCATCTCACCTGCGGTCGGCGTCTGGACTCACGCCGCCGACCCGGCCCAGCCCCTCTCGGTCATGGGCACCACAGCCGTCGCATGCTGCCTCGCGATCATCGCCATGTTCGCGGCCGAGATCACCCGTTATCCCGTCGGTGGCCGGCCGCTCGGCCGGCTCGCGGGGAGCGTGTTGGCCACCGTGGCGCTCGGCCTGCCGCTGGCGTTCGTGGTGGCGCTGCGGCTCCTGCCAAGCGCCGTCCCGATAACGGACGGATGGATGCCGGGACTCATCCCCCTCGTGAGCCTGATCGCCGTCGTCAAGGCGGGCGACGTCGCGGCCTACATCGTGGGCTCGCTGATCGGGCGGCACCGGATGGCACCACGACTGAGCCCGGGCAAGACCTGGGAGGGGGCCGCAGCCTCGATCGCCGGGTCAGTGTGTATGGCCTGGATCGTGATCGTGCAGTTGTCGTCTCCTGTGGGGCCGCGGCCGCTGGGCGGCTGGCCTCTGTTCGGACTCCTGGTGGGCAGCGCCGGCATGGTGGGCGACCTCTCGGAGTCGCTCGTGAAGCGGGAGCTCAATGCCAAGGACTCGGGGGCCAGCCTCGGTGGCATGGGGGGATTCCTCGATCTCGTCGACTCGCTCCTGGTCGCTGCGCCGGTGGCCTGGGTCCTGTGGACGGCCGGCTAGAGCGCGTACGACTGGGGTGTATTGCCGGCTCGGGGGAGGCAAAAGTCGCCGCTGCGCGGTCCTGCGGATTGTCGCCGGGGCGAGGATATGCCCAGGGCTCCTCGAGCGTTCGCCGACCCCCGTGCCTCCCTCCTCCCAGGTGCCATCTCGCCGCTCGACCAAAGGCAGATGCGCTCGAGAGCCTGCAAATTAGGCCTTTTCGCGATTCCTCCGGGTGTGGGACAGCGTGGGGTATATTCCACATATTGGTTCCGCTCCTCCGAGACCGTCGGCGACCACCAGTCGCCGCGGGTTTGGATGCCCCGCTCCACGATCGCGGTTGTCGACTCGAAGAGACTCGGCGCCATTTTCGGACCGCGCGACCAGCATCTGCGCAAGATTCGCGATGCGCTGGGGGTCGGCGTGTCTGCACGCGATGGCTCGATCCACATCGACGGCGACGATTCGGCCGTTCGGCGAGCCACCGAGATCTTCGAGCAACTCGACCGGATCGCCCGCGAACACGGCGGCGTCGCGAGCGATGAGGTGTCGCGGCTGCTGGCCGTTGCCACCGGCCAACAACCGCCACCGCGGCATGACCCGATCGACGTCCAGAAGCCCGGCCGGCCGCTCCAGCCTCGGTCGGCCGGCCAGGCTACCTACGTCCAGGCAATTCGCGACCACGACATCGTGCTCTGCGCGGGTCCGGCAGGCAGCGGCAAGACCTTCCTCGCCGTCGCGATGGCCGTCGCCTCATTCCGCTCCGAGCAGGTCAGCAAGATCGTACTCGTGCGGCCGGCCGTCGAAGCTGGGGAGAGTCTCGGGTATCTCCCCGGCGACCTGCAGGCGAAGATCGATCCGTATCTCCGGCCACTGATGGACGCGCTCCGCGAGATGATGGACTACGAGCATCTCAAGCGGCTCACCGAACAAGACGTCGTGGAGATGATTCCGTTGGCCTACATGCGGGGCCGGACTCTCAACAATGCCTTCATCATCCTCGATGAGGCCCAAAACACGACCGTGGCGCAGATGAAGATGTTTCTGACCAGGCTTGGCATGGGCTCGAAGATGGTGATCTCGGGCGATATCACGCAGATCGATCTGCCACCGGACCGATGCAGCGGTCTGGTTGACGCGATGCAGCGGCTTCAGGACGTGCCCGAGGTCGGCCAGGTGCGGCTCAGCGGTGTCGATATCGTCCGGCATCGGCTCGTGCAACGCATCGTCGAGGCCTACGACCACTAAGCCGCACATGGCACTCAACGTGAATCACTACCGAAGCCGAACCCGCCGAGGCGCTTCCGTCGACGCGCCGCACGGTTTTTTGATGTTGCTCGCCGAGCGGGTCGCACAGCCCGCCGTGCTCGCCCGTCTCGGCCTCTGCCTCGCGGCCGCGATGGTGGTCCTCGTGATGCTCCGAGGATGGGAGGAGCCGTTTCCGTTCCGCCTCGGCTGGGTGCCGCCCCGCGGGATCGTCTCGCGGGTCGCCTTCGAGAGGCCCGACTCGGAAGCCACGCGGACGGCGCAGGAGCGGGCCGCGGCCAAGGTCCGCGTCGTGTACACCCAAGACAAGGCGCCCGTCGTCCGTCTTCGCGATGGCCTCAAGAACCGTGCCGCGGAGATCGCCGCTACGGAGAAGCTTGGCAGCGGCATCAAAAAGGCATGGCTCGAGTTCGCCCCTGACACGGCCGACACGCTCGCCGACCTGCCTCCCGACCCACCAGAGGGAGTGCCCGTCGCCCCGGAGCCGCCCCCGGATGCCGAGCCGCCCGCAACCGCCGACGGTGCGGGAGAAACGGCACCGGATGGAAAGGACGCTCCCGCGACCCCCGCCGAAAAGAACCCCGCGGAGTCGGAGTGGACACGGCGGCTCGTCGACGCAGATCGTGAGTTCCAGAAGTTCCGCGGCCTGATTGACACCAAGGACAAACTCCTGCTGTTCGACAAGGCGATCGACCGCGCGTTCCAGGATCTCGTCAACACCGGCGTGCTCGAGAAGATCCAGCATGCCTACGACGAGGGCAGCCAGAACGAGATCGACGTGCACCCCGTCGGTAACGCCGCTGAGACGACGCGGGTGCAGGTGTCGGACGTCGTGCTGGTCGAGGCAAAGGCCCGGCTCAAGACGCGGATTCAGGACGAAATCGGCGAGGGACCGTTCGTCGACCGTGTGTACTCCTGGATCGAGCCGCGGCTCTCCGGCACGCTCGAGATCGACCGCGACGGCACCGACCGCACCAAGCGCGAAGCGATCGCGAAGACACCGCCACAGTTCGTCCGCTACGCGCTGGGAGACGTCCTGGCCGAGGCCAACGTGCCGGTCTCGACAGACGAGGTCGTTCTCCTGCGGCGCGAGCACGACGAATACCTCCGGCAGCGGGACACACGGCAGCGGCTCGCACGCACGCTCTCGATGTTTGGCCTGTGCGCGGCGATGTTCGCCCTCTCCGGCTTCTACATCCACCTCCACCATCCCCGCCTGCTCGACGATATCAGCGACATCGTCACACTGCTGGGCCTCTCGGTCGTGACCGTGGTGCTGTGCATGCTCTCGGCAAACGACGCCTGGCAGGCGGAGATCGTGCCCCTGCTCGTGTTCGCGATGACCGTGGCGATCGCCTACGACGAAGATCTGGCGCTCCTGTTCACGGCGCAGGTAGCGCTGGTTGTCGTGGTGGGGCTGGGCTGGGGCATAGCCTCCTACATCACGCTCACCGCGGCGGCGGCGGCGATGATCTTCTGGATGGGCCGCATCCGCAGTCGCAGCAAACTCATCTACGTCGGGCTCTGGGCCGGTGCGGTGGCGACGCTCACGCAGCTCGGCACAGGCCTGCTCGACGAGCGCTCGCTCGATGCACAGATACTCTACGAGGCGGGGCGCACCGGCATCTGGACACTGCTGGCCGGCTTCCTGATGACCGGCCTGCTGCCCTTCATCGAGCGGACCTTCGGCGTGCTCACCGACCTGAGTCTGCTGGAGGTGGGCGACGTCGCCCATCCACTCCTCCAGGAGCTCGTCCGCCGCGCGCCCGGCACCTACAACCACTCGATCAACGTGGCCAGCCTGGCCGAATCGGCCGCCGAGGCCATCGGTGCCCGCGGTTTGCTCGTCCGGGTGGGGGCCTACTTCCATGACGTCGGCAAGATGCTCAAGCCCGCGTACTTCATTGAAAATCAGGGCAAGGAGAATCGGCACGAGTCGCTGGTGCCTGCGATGAGCACGCTGATCATCGTCGCGCACGTCAAGGAGGGGGTCGAGCTCGCCCGGCAATACAACCTCCCGCAGCCCATCATTGACCTGATCGCCGAGCACCACGGCACCACACTTGTCGAGTATTTCTTCCGCCGGGCTGAGGAGCGGTCGCAGACCGATCCGAATGGTGAGGAGGTCGATGAACAGACCTACCGCTACCCGGGACCAAAGCCGACCACGCGGGAGTCGGCGGTGATGATGCTCGCCGACGCCGTCGAAAGCGCGAGCCGCACACTGACCGAGCCAACTCCTGCGCGGATCGCGAACCTCGTGCACGAACTGGCGATGAAGCGGCTGCTCGACGGCCAGTTCGACGAATGCGGCCTGACGCTCGAGGAACTCGGCATCATCGAGCAGAGCCTCGTGAAGAGTCTGACCGCCGTGTACCACGGCCGCGTCAAGTATCCCGATCAGAGGACGGCCTCGTGAGCGGCGGCCGGTCTGGCACCGGACGACCGTCGAAGAGGCCCGCGTCCACAATGGCTGTCGGGATCGTCGACCGGCAGCGTCTGCTGCGTGTCGACCGCGTGTGGCTGCGTCGCGTGATCGCCGACGCGCTCGTGGGCGGGGGCATCTCCCACGCCGAAATCGGTGTGGTTCTGCTCGACGACGCCGGGATTTCGAAACTTCACGACCGCTGGCTCGGACTCCCCGGACCGACCGACGTGATCACGTTTGACCTCTCCGATGGCAACGTAGCGGGCGGCCTGCACGGCGACATCGCCGTCAGTACCGAGACCGCCCGTCGCGTCGCCCGAGAGTTGGGCTGGCAGCCAAAGCATGAGCTGGCTTATTACGTGGTGCATGGTCTTCTGCACCTGGCCGGTGAGGACGACCACGATCCGGCGGACCGCCGCCGGATGCGAGCACGGGAGCAGACGCTGATGGCGGCCGCAGGGCTTCCACGGCCACCACTGGCTCGCCGCCGCGCCGTTCGGAGCCGGGGTGACCGATGAGCGAATCATTGCTCGGTGTCGAATCAGCGGTCGTGCTGCTCATGCTGGCGAGCGTGGCGGCCGTCCAGTCCCGCGCCGTCCGCGGCGCCCAGCGGACCACGATTCAGGAACTCTGCGAACGCCGCGGCCGCCCAGAGCGGTACGGCGAGATCATCGCCGGCAGCGAGACGATCGCCTTCATTGCGGCCTCGGTCGTGGCGATCGCGGCCGTCGGCGCCACGCTGCTGGTGTTTCCGGGGTTGCGGGCGGCGGGTGACCGCTCGCTCGCCCTCGAGATTTCGGCGGTCACGACCTGGATCGGCGTGGTGTGGCTCGCTCTGGTCGTCATGCCGATGTTGCTCGTGCGGTTCGCCGGGCCGTGGATCGTGGTGGCAACGTGGCCGATCTGGCGGCCGATCGTCGGCCTCATCGCACCGGCCGTAGGCCAACTTGGCAGGCTGGCGTCGACCTTTGGCCGGCGCAGTGGCGGCGAGACCGACGGGCGGCCGCGAGACGAGTTCCGGCTCGTCGTCGACGAGGCACATCGCGAGGGTCGGCTCGCGGGCACCACCCGTGACATGATCAAGGGAATCATCGGCCTGGACGAGGTCCGGGTTGCCGCGATCATGACGCCGCGAACGAAGACGATCGCGATTCCGGTCGAGACGTCGTGGGAGGCGGCCGTGCGGCTGGCCGCCGAGAGCGGGCACACGCGGCTGCCCGTCTGGGACCGCTCCTCCGACGATGTGATCGGGATTCTGCACACCCGCGACGTGCTCACCAAGCTCGCCGACGCATTCGCGGCCCCGACCGCAGACCGCCCCGCCCCGAGCCTGCGACCACTCCTGCGGCCTCCCTGGTTCGTTCCGGAATCGATGAGCGTGCAGAAGCTCCTCCTTGAGTTTCAGCGGGGCAACACGCACATGGCGATCGTGACCGACGAATTTGGAGGCGTCTCCGGACTGGTGACGATCGAGGACGCGCTCGAGGAGATCGTGGGCGAGATTGCCGACGAGCACGATGAGGCCTTCACCGACGGCATTCGCATGACGTCGCCGACTGCCTGCGAAGCCCTCGCCCACGTCCGCATCGCGACCGTCAACGACCGGCTCGACATCCACCTTCCCGAGGAGGAGGATTTTGAGACGATTGGGGGCTTCGTGTTCCACCAACTCGGCCGCATCGCCGAGGTCGGCGACCGGATCGAATCGCACGGCGCGGCAGTCGAGGTGCTGGCGGCCACGCGGCGGCGGATCGACCTGGTGCGGGTGGAACGCCTTGGGACACCGTCCGAAGATGGCCGCTGAGAAGTCACGGGCGATCGTCATTCGCGCCACGCCGTTCGGCGAGACGAGCAGTGTCGTGACGATCTACTGCCGGGAGTTTGGCAAGCTGCGGGCCCTGGCGAAGGGGGCGTGGCGTCCGAAAAGCGGCTTCGATGGCGGTCTTGACCTGCTTTCGACCTGTCAGGTACTCGTCCTCCGGAAATCGTCGGGTGGACTCGATCTACTCACCGAGGCCGGCCTCGAGAGCCGGTTTCGCGTGGGCACGAGCCTGTCGGCGGTGCTCGGCGGCATGCACGTCGCCGAACTGCTCGACGCCCTGACGGCCGACGCCGATCCGCAACCAGAACTGTTCGAGGTGGCCCATGCGACATTGCGAAGGCTCTCGGACTGGCGCGGCGACGACGCCCCGATCCAGATCCTGCTTGCTGCGGCACAACTCACGGTGCTGCGCATCGTCGGCCACGCTCCCGTGCTCTCGCGGTGTGCCGAGTGCCACGGCCGGCTGCCCGACACGGCGCGCACGGCGTTCGGCATGCTCGACGGCGGCACCCTCTGCGACCGCTGCCGTGGCGGCCGCCGTGGCGTCGTCTCCGTCTCGGCCTCGGCCCTGGCCGCGCTTCGCCTTCTCGCCGACGGCCGCGTGGCCGCCGATGACGTGCCCCTCCCTCCCGCGGTGTGTGGCGAGGTGCGGGGCATCATGACGACCCTCCTTTCACACCTGCTCGAACGCCCCCTGCGCGTGCCCGCCCAGATGCTGCGGCGCGGCCGCCGCAGCTCCTGACGAATCACCACCGGAAACCGCCCCCGATGACATCGGCTCTGCCCGCCGCCCGTCACCTTGCCTCCGCGCTGGCGGTCTGCGCCGTGGTCGCGTCGGGATGCGCGACGCTCCAAAAGCCGACCTGGCCGTGGACGAAGGCTTCGTCGCCGGAGGCCGAAAAGGACATCGATCGCCAGCTCGGCGAGGATGCCGACTCCGAGGTGATCTCCTCCGAATACACCCCCACGTCGGACGATGTCGGCTGGGACTACTTCAAGGGCGACAACGTCAAAAAACGCTGGAAGAAGATGGTGGGACGCGGCCCAAACGAGACCGTGGCCCGCAAGACGCTCGCTGAGGCCGACGGCCTGTATCGCGAGGGGAAATACAAGGAGGCGATCGCGAAGTACAAGGTGGCGGTTGACCGTTGGCCCGACTCGGTCATCGAGGAAGACGCCCTCTGGCAACTCGCTGAGAGCTACTTTTTCACCGACCAGTATCCGAAGGCCGAGGACCAGTACGACGAGCTCGTCAAGAAGTACGCCAACACAAAATACCTCGACCGGATCGCGCAGCGGCAGTTTGTGATCGCCCAATACTGGATCGCAATCGACCAGAAATCCCACCTCCCGGTGATCGTGCCCAACTTTTTCGACCGCAGCCGCCCGATCTTCGACACCCAAGGCCGGGCCCTCAAGACCTACGACCACGTCCGCATCAACGACCCGCGGGGGTCCCTCGCCGACGACAGCATCATGGCGCAGGCCAATGCCCATTTTCTCGACCGGCAGTGGCTCGACGCCGACTACTTCTACGGGCTGCTCCGCAGCGAATATCCCGACAGCGATTTCCTGCTCCAGGCCCACTTGCTCGGTTTGCAATCGAAGCTCCGCGCCTATCAGGGCCCCGGTTATGAAGGAGGCAGCCTCGACGAGGCGGAGCTCCTCGCCGACCAGGTGCTGGTACAGTTTCCTGACCAGCTCGGCCGGGAGGAGGAGGATCGCGTCCAGCAGACGCGTGGCGAGATCGCGGCCCAGCAGGCGCAGCGGCACTGGAACCGCGCCGAGTTTTACGCCAAAGGCAAACACTATTCGTCGGCCCGCATCTACTACGCCCTCATCGCCCGCGACTATCCGAAGACGCAGCTCGCACAGCAGGCGCGGGAACAATACCTCGTCATCAAGGACAAGGCCGATGTCTCCGACGACCCGATCCCCATGCTGACCCGCGTGCTCAACCCCGACTCGCTCAAGGAGGCGGAACTCGACGCCATGGCCGAGGCGGAGACCCAGATCGCCCGCCAGGACGAGTCGGGCATCGCCCCGCCCCGCTTTTGAGGCGGCCCAGCAAGGAGGCGACATGAACAACCATGCCGTCCGCCGGCTGGCGAGCCTGCTTGCCCCCGCGTTGCTCGCGATCGCGGGCTGCGCGGGCTACCGCTTCGGTAACAACACGCTCTACGCCCCAAACGTCCGCACGATCTACGTGCCGATGATCCAGAGCGACAGTTTTCGCACCACGCCCGCCGTCGACATTGGTGAGCGGCTCACGGAAGCCGTCTGCAAGGAGATCGAAAAGCGGACGCCCTTCAAGGTGGTGGGCAGCGATGGAGCGGCCGACAGCGTGCTCACCGCGCGGATCGTGGCCGACACCAAGCGCATGGTCGTCGAAAGCCCCACCGACCAATCGCGGTCAGTGCAGATGAACTACCAGACACTCGTCACATGGGCCGACCGTGGCGGGACGGTGATCGCGTCGGGGGAGGTTCCGCTGCCGGCGGCCACCGTCGACGTCGGCCAGTCCGCCAACCTCGTGCCGGAATACGGCCGGTCGGTCGTGAGCACGCAGCAGGAGGCGATTGTGAAACTAGCGCAGCAGATCGTGGGGCTCATGGAGGAGCCCTGGTGAGCGAATGCCCCGGGGACGCCCGGAGCGCGGCGTAGACTAAAGCTGATGACGCTCCCCCTTCCCACGCACTGGCAAATCCGCACGCGGGCAATCGAATTGCCCCACCCCGGCGGCAGCCTCAGGCGGCCGCTCGTGATGGGAATCGTCAACGTCACGCCCGATAGTTTTTCAGACGGCGGACGTCATGCCGACATCGAGGCCGCCGTCGCGCATGGACTGCAGCTTGTGGGCGAAGGGGCCGACATTCTCGACGTCGGCGGCGAGAGCACGCGGCCATTCTCGGAGCCCGTGGCCGCCGCCGAGGAACTGCGACGGGTGGCCGAGGTCGTGCGGCGGCTCGTCGCCGAGACGGGCGTGCCGGTGTCGATCGACACCTCGAAGGCCGTTGTCGCGGCACGCGCCCTGGATCTTGGGGCCGAGATCATCAACGACGTCACCGGGCTCGAAGGCGACCCGGACATGATCCAGGTCGCCCGGAAGAGCGGTGCTGGCATCTGCGCGATGCACATGCAAGGCAACCCCATGACAATGCAGATCGAACCCCGCTACGACGACGTCGTCGCCGAGGTCCACGGCTACCTGGCCGCACGCCGCGATGCCCTCGCGGCCGCGGGGATTCCGCTGGCGAGGATCTGCCTCGATCCCGGCATCGGCTTCGGCAAGTCCCACGCGCACAACCTCACCCTCATGGCCCACGCGGGCCGCTTCCTCGACCTCGGCGTGCCGATTCTCGTCGGCCATTCGCGAAAGGGCTTCATCGGCAGGTCGATCGAGCGGGCCCTGGGACGGCCCGCCACAGAGGCCGAGCGCGACGGTGGCACCGCCGGCGCCGCCTGCGGACTCGCCGCCCACGGTATCCAGATCGTCCGCGTGCATGCGGTAGGCCTGGTGCGTTCCGCGCTCGAACTCTTCAGCGCGACGGCCTGACCGACCACCGCGTCAGGCGGCTACCATGGCCTCTTGCGCGGCCAGGATGCACTGCCGGATGTCGTCGATCGGATTCTTGGGGTTTTCCTCGTATTCGATCGAGAGCGCCCCGTCGGCAGGAAACTTCGCCTGTTCCAAGGCGGCGAACACGGCCGGCACGTCGATGTGTCCCTTGCCGAGAATCACCCCCTTCGTCTTGTCCTGCATCTCGGCGAAATCCTTGAGGTGAATGCCGTACAGCCGCCCCGCCAGCAGACGAATCACCTCGGTGGGCTTCTCACCGCTCCGCAGGAAATGCCCGAGGTCGGCACAGGCACCGATGCGGGCATCGTGCTTCTCGATCGCACCGAGCACGTCCAACGCCTTGTTGTAGCGGTGCGTGGGACCGTGGTTGTGGATCGCGATCCGGATGTCGAACTCCTTGACGAGGTCGTCGAGGCTTGCGAACGAGTCGGGGTCGGGATCGGCTCCTAGGATGCCGATACCAAGCGCCTTCGCAAACGCGAAGATCTTCCGATTCGCGGCGGCATCGTTCGTGAACCGGTTGATGCCGTGGGCCGAAATCGTGAGGCCGAGGTCGGCCACCTTCTTCTTCATCGCGTCGATGGCGGCCTTGTCGTCGGTGATCGGAAACATGCCGGAATAGAACTCGACGAACTTCAGGCCGAGATCCTTGACGTGCCCGAGGGCCTCGTCCACCTGGAAGCCCCGCAGGGAATACATCTGTATGCCCAGGTTTGGCCCATCTTCGGCCGCTGCACCAAATCCGGGGCGGATGGTGACCGCGCCAAGCGCGGCGGCTCCGGTGGCAAGAAAGGTACGACGGCCCAAGGTGTGCTGACGCATGACGCGACTCCTTCGAGTGATAGAAGACGAGGATTCCTGACCAGAAAAAAGTGTGCCGGCACCTTTTTCCGAGACCGGGGATTAGGATAGGGTTTTTTATGGCTTCCTGCCCGGAGCCCTCTCATGGCCGCCATTTCCGCTCCATCCACCAGTCAGCCCCTGCACACCCACTGCCGGGCGATCGCCGAACGGTCCCGCCATGCCGCGATCGATCTGGCTGGCATCCCCGGCGCTCGCAAGGCCGCCTGCCTGAGGGCGGCGGCTGCCCGGATCCGCGGCGACGTGCCGGCCATCCTCGCAGCCAATGCGATGGATGTCGCGGCCGCACCGGGGTTTGGCCTGACACCCGCGCAGATCGACAGGCTCTTGCTCGACACGAAGCGGGTGGAGGCGATCGCATCGGGCGTCGAGGCGGTGGCGGCCCAGAGCGATCCCGTGGGCGAGATCATCGAGGAATCGACTCGTCCCAACGGCCTCGTCGTCCGCAAGATCCGCGTGCCACTCGGGGTCGTGTTTTTTGTCTACGAATCGCGGCCCAACGTCACCGCCGATGCCGCGGCCGTGGCGCTCGCCTCAGGCAACGCGATCATCCTCCGCGGTGGCAAGGAGGCGGCCCACTCGAGCCGACGACTCGTCGAGAACATCCGAGCTGCCGTCAGAGAGAGCGGTCTCCCAACCGACTGCGTGCAGCTGGTCGATGTCGGCGATCGCCAGGCCGTGGGTGAGTTTCTCGCGATGGCCGACCTCATCGACGTGGCGATCCCGCGCGGCGGCGAGGCCCTCATCCAACGCGTCTGCTCCGAGGCCCGGATGCCCGTGCTCAAGCACTTCACCGGCAACTGCCACGTCTACGTCGACAAAGCTGCCGACCTCGACATGGCCGAAACGATCACGGTCAACGCGAAGTGCCAGCGGATGGGTGTCTGCAACGCCGCCGAGTCGCTCCTTGTTCATCGCGATCTGGCCGGCACGTTCTTGCCGCGGATCGCCGCCGCCCTCACCGCGCAGGGAGTCGAGATTGTTGGTGATGCGGCAACGCAAACTCTTCTCCCCAACGCGGTCGCCGCCACCGAGGCCGACTGGGCCACCGAATACCTGGGGCCCAGGATCTCGGTGGCCGTCGTCGATTCACTCGACGGGGCGATCGACCACATCAACCGCTACGGATCCCGGCACACCGACGCCATCGTCACCTCCGATACCGAGGCCGCCCGGCGGTTTGCGTCGCGGGTCGACACCGCCTGCGCGATGATCAATGCCAGCACGCGGTTTAACGACGGCGGCGAACTCGGGCTCGGTGCCGAGATCGGCATCTCAACCGACAAACTGCACGCCCGTGGCCCCTGCGGCACCCGGGAACTCACCACCTACAAATACGTCGTCACCGGCACCGGCCACATCCGTTCATGAAACTCCCCCTGCTCCTCGGCCTCGCGATGCTCACCATCCCCGCTTCCGCTCAGACCCCGGCGCCCGCCGGTGACGACCCG
Organism: Planctomicrobium piriforme; assembly: GCA_945869735.1. Lineage (GTDB taxonomy): Bacteria > Planctomycetota > Planctomycetia > Pirellulales > UBA1268 > QWPN01. Next base: position 12,161 of record CAMBPQ010000035.1, on the reverse strand, counting down.
TATCTCTGGCTCGAAGACGTGGCAGGAGACACGCCGCTGGCATGGGTCCGCGAGCGGAATGCGGAGAGCGTGAAGTCGCTGGCTGAAGCCGCGGGCTTTCCCGCACTCGAGCAGCGCATCCTCTCCATCCTCGACTCCAAGGAGAAGATCCCTTTTATCTCGCGGATCGGCGATCGCTCCTACAACTTCTGGCGCGACGCGGCAAACCCCAAGGGCGTCTGGCGGCGGACAACGCTCGAGGAATACCGTGGGCCCGAGCCCCACTGGGAGACCGTGATCGACGTCGACGCTTTGGCGAAGGCCGAGGGGGAGAACTGGGTCTGGCACGGGGCGACCGTGCTCGAGCCCGGCGATCGGCTGTGCCTCGTCTCGCTCTCTCGGGGCGGGGCCGACGCCGACGTTATCCGCGAGTACGACCTCGATCGCAAGGCGTTCGTCGACGGAGGCTTCACGCTGCCGGAGGCGAAGACCAGCGTGGCGTGGCGTGATAGCGACGGCTTGTTCGTGGCCACCGACTTCGGTCCGGGATCGCTCACGACCTCCGGATACCCGCGAACCGTGCGGGAGTGGACACGCGGCACACCGTTGACGAGCGCGCCGCTCATCTACGAGGGAAAGACCGCCGACATGGCGGTCTCGGCCTACCGCGATCTCACGCCGGGATTCGAGCGAGACTTCGTCAGCCGGCAGATCACGTTTTGGACCAACGAGTTGTTTCTGCGGCGCGACGGCCGCCTCGTCAAGATCGAGAAGCCCGACGACGCCAACGCGTCGGTCCATCGCGAGTGGCTCCTCGTCGAGTTGCGAACACCCTGGACAATCGGCGGAAAGACGCATCCGGCAGGCGCACTCGTGGCGACCGACTTCGAGAAGTTTCTCGGCGGCGATCGGTCGTTCCACGTGCTCTTCGAGCCGACGCCCCGTACGTCGCTCGTAGGCTGGGTCGGCACGCGACACCATCTGCTGCTATCGACGCTCGACAACGTCCGCAGCCGGGTATCCGTGCTCTCGTTTGGCGGCGGCACATGGCATCAGGCTCCGCTTCCCGGCGTGCCTGAGTTCGGCACGGCGACAGTGAGCCCGGTCGACGAGATCGAGTCGGACGACTATTTCCTGGTGACATCGAGTCCCACCGAGCCGTCGACGCTGGCCATGGGTTTGGCGGCGGCCACTCCCCGAGAGCCCGAGCGGCTCAAGCAGACGCCGGCGTTCTTCGACGCGACGGGGGTGCTCGTGAGCCAGCACGAGGCTGTGTCAAAAGACGGTACGCGGGTGCCGTATTTCCAGATCGGGCCCGCCAACATGCCAGCCGATGGTTCGACACCGACGCTGCTCTACGGCTACGGCGGCTTTGAAATCCCGCTGGTGCCCGGCTACAGCCCCGTGACCGGGGCAGCATGGCTCGAGAAAAAGCGGGTCTACGTGATCGCCAACATCCGTGGCGGCGGTGAGTTTGGGCCTGCATGGCATCAGGCGGCGCTCAAGGAGAAGCGGCCACGGGCTTACGAAGACTTCATCGCGGTTGCCGAGGATCTCGTCGCCCGCCAGGTCACCTCGCCTGCGCGTCTCGGGATCATGGGCGGCAGCAATGGTGGCTTACTCGTGGGCAACATGTATGCGATGCGGCCCGATCTTTTCAAAGCGGTCGTCTGCCAGGTGCCCCTGCTCGACATGCAGCGGTTTCACAAACTGCTCGCCGGAGCGAGTTGGATGGGCGAGTACGGCAATCCGGACGTGCCGGAGGAATGGGCGTTTATCAAGAGCTTTTCTCCCTACCACAACCTCGACAAGGACCGCGCATACCCGTCGCTGCTGATCACGACGTCGACCCGCGACGATCGCGTCCATCCCGGCCACGCCCGCAAGATGACGGCCCGGTTGCTCGAGTACGGCAAGCGCGTGCTGTATTACGAGAACATCGAGGGGGGCCACGGTGGTGCCGCCGACAACCGCCAGAAGGCGTTTATGGATGCCCTGGGGTGGACGTTCCTCGACCACGAACTCCGGCCCTGACATTCGGCAACCTGCCGGCAGCGAGAGCGCATCGGCCTTTGGTGGAGCGGCGAGATGGCGCGTTGGAGGAGGGAGGCAAGGGGGTCGGCGAATGCTCGAGGAGCCTTGGGCGTATCCTCGCCCCGGCGACGAGACTTTTGCCGCCCCCGAGCCGGCGTTCTACCAAAGTCGAATGCGCTCTCAAACAAGCTCCGGCGCCATGGAAAGCGGGACACGCGATGCAGATCGATGGTTCAACATACGAACGTCCGCACGTCCTCCTGATGGTTGAGACATCGATCGCGGCTTCCGATTGCTCGGCTCCTGTGGCTTTTCTGATCAACGGTGGAGCCGTCTGCGGCGCGAGGGGTTTCAGGAGCGGGCGGCAGCTGGCCCGATCGCGCCGGCCGGCTGGATCGTCGCCAAGCCACGTCTGCCGATTCGCGGTACCCTGTCATCCCCCCCGAGGAGCCGCGAGCGACCCATGGCCACTGATCCTGTCTGCGGCATGAGCGTTGACGAGCAGACCGCCGCAAACGCGGTCCGCGACGGCGTGACCTTCTTCTTCTGCAGCGAAGGCTGCCGCCGGAAGTTTCTGGACGAGCCGCCGCAGGCAGCGACGTCCTGCTGCGGCTCACACCGCCCTGCGGACGCCCTCGTCCTTGCCGGCATCGGCGTGAAAGCCAAGGCAAACGTCATCTACACCTGCCCGATGCATCCCGAGATCGAGCAACTCGGCCCCGGTGCCTGCCCGAAGTGCGGCATGGACCTTGAGCCCAAAAACCTACAGGCCAGCGACGGCGAGGATGACACCGAGCTTCGCGGCATGACGCGGCGGTTCTGGACCGCCGCCGCGCTCACCTTGCCGGTGTTTCTGCTGTCGATGCTGCCGATGGTCGGCGTGCCGGTCGATCGTTGGGTAGGTCTTGCCTCCAGCCGCTGGCTGCAGCTGCTCCTCGCCACCCCCGTGGTGGTCTGGGCAGGCTATCCATTCTTCGATCGCGGCTTCAGGTCACTCGTGACGGGCCACCTCAATATGTTCACGCTGATCGCCATCGGCACGGGCGCGGCCTACCTCTTCAGCGTCGCATCACTCGTGTTTCCCGATGCCATCCCGCACCAGTTCCGGCACGACGGCGGCGCACCGCTCTATTTTGAGGCGGCCGCCGTGATCATCACGCTCGTGCTCCTCGGTCAGCTGCTCGAGCTGCGGGCTCGGCACCGCACCGGCGCCGCCATCCGCGAGCTGTTGTCGCTGGCCCCGCCGCTGGCCCGGGTGGTCCGCGATGGCGAGGAGCGGGAGGTGCCACTCAACGACGTGCATGCGGGTGACCTCCTGCGGGTGCGGCCGGGCGAGAAGATTCCCGTAGACGGTCGGCTCACGGAGGGAGAAAGCTCGGTCGAGGAGTCGATGATCACCGGCGAGCCGATACCCGTCGAAAAGCGAGTCGGCGACGCCGTGATCGGCGGTACGCTCAACCAGACGGGAAGCTTTTTGATGGTGGCCGACAAGGTCGGCCAAGACACCATGCTCGCCCGGATCATCGGCTTGGTCGCCCACGCGCAGCGCAGCCGCGCACCGATTCAGAAGGTGGCCGACGCAGTAGCGGGCTTCTTCGTACCGGCCGTGCTGGCGATCGCGGCCATCACGTTTCTGGTTTGGGCAATCGCCGCGCCAGAGCAGCCACCGCTGTCCTGGGCGCTGGTCAACTCCATCGCGGTGCTCATCATCGCCTGCCCGTGCGCGCTGGGCTTAGCCACCCCGATGTCGATCATGGTCGGCATCGGCCGCGGGGCGCGGGAGGGGGTACTCGTCAAGAACGCGGAGGTGCTCGAGCGGCTCGAGAAGATCGATACGCTCATCGTTGACAAGACGGGCACGCTCACGGCCGGCCGGCCATCGCTCACCGAATGCGGGCCTGTCGGACTCCACTCGGAAGCAGAACTCCTGCGGCATGCGGCCGGCGTCGAACAAAACAGCGAGCATCCGTTGGCACGGGCGGTGGTGGCGGCCGCGCGGGAGCGGGGCCTGCCCGTGCCGCTCGCGACCCGGTTCGTCTCCATCACGGGCGGCGGCGCCCGCGGCGATGTCGAGGGTCGGGAGGTGCTCGTCGGCAGCCGCGACTGGCTCTTCCGGGAGGGGATCACTGATCTCGCGGCGCTTGACGACCGAGCCGACGCGCTCGAGCGGCAGGGCCGCACGGTGATGCACGTCGCGGTGGACCGGCGGCTCGCGGGCATCATCGTTGTCTCCGACCCGATCAAGCCCTCGGCAGCCGAGGCGGTTCGCCGGCTACAAGGTATGGGGCTACGGATCATCATGCTGACGGGCGACAGTGAAGAGACGGCCCGCACCGTGGCGGGCCAACTCGGCATCGATGAATTTCGCGCCCGCGTAAAGCCGGAGGAGAAATACTCGCTCGTCAAGTCGCTGCGGGCCGAGGGCCGCACCGTGGCGATGGCCGGCGACGGCATCAACGACGCGCCCGCTCTTGCGGAGGCCGACGTCGGCATCGCCATGGGTACGGGCACCGACGCCGCGATCGAGTCGGCCGGCGTCACACTCGTCAAGGGCGACCTCCGCGGCATCGTCAAGGCGATCGACCTCAGTCGCCTCACGATGCGAAACATTCGGCAGAACCTGTTCTTCGCGCTGGCCTACAACGCGGTCTGCGTGCCGGTCGCGGCGGGGGTGCTCTATCCGCTCTCCAGCCACCTGCTCTTGAACCCGATGATCGCCGCCGCCGCCATGAGCCTCAGTTCCGTGTCGGTGGTCGCCAACGCGCTGCGGCTGCGATCGATCAAGCTGGGGGCGTAGGACAGAAAAGACCGCAGACTCAGGGCGTTGTACCTGTCAACGGCTTCCCAATCGAGCGACACCAATCAACGAATGGTTGGCCTTCGGCATTGTGGCCGTGATCTGTAGGCTTCTCGCGGTGCTCGTACGGCTATCCGGTGTCGCTGAACACGTCTCGCCCGATGCACCAGACTCGTCAAGCCAGAGCCCCTCTCGGATACGTGGATGAGTCGGGGGATCCCATAAGCCGGCCATTCCAAAGGGCTCATCCATGGCCCCTGCCGCCTTCGGCGGTCGGAGCCAAGGTGCTGGCTCGACCGCCACGCCAGAAGCGCGTCGGTAAACAGTAAAGGTTCCACCACGATGTTCGCACCCTGCCGGGGCAGCCCACTCCTCGAGACAACTCTCAAGGTGTTCCCGATAATCTTGTGAAGCGGCGTCTTCTCCGGCCGGCGTGGATAACAGCGAGGGGAAGGAGGCCGGGTGAAGCCACTTCGGCAATGCTTTGGCGGGATACGATTCCGTCTTGGTCTCACTATCGGCAGGTTGGACAAACTCGCCTCCGAGTTGGCACCGTCACTCCGATCGCGCTGGAAGTGACTCTTCTCACGACAGTTGCCTCCGGAGACCACCCCGCTATCATTCCGCTGATTCAGTAATTCTCTCCTCCTCTAGAAAAGATTATGGCAACTCACGACATTGTTGACACAGCCGTTGCAGCCGGCTCTTTTAAGACTCTTGCGGCGGCCCTCGGCGCGGCTGACCTCGTCGACACCCTGAAGGGCGCTGGTCCATTCACGGTGTTTGCTCCGACCGATGATGCGTTTGCGAAGCTGCCGGCCGGCACTGTCGAGTCGCTCTTGAAGCCGGAAAACAAAGACAAGCTGAAAGCTGTCCTTCTACTGCACGTCGTTGCTGGTTCTGTCATGGCGGCAGACGTAGTAAAGCTGCACGAAGCGAAAACAGCCGGCGGCTCCAGCGTGAAGATCTCAACTGAGGGCGGCGTCAAGGTAGGCACTAGCAAGGGCATGTCGAACGTCACCAAGACGGATATCGCGGCCAGCAATGGGGTCATCCATGTCATCGACGCAGTAATCCTGCCCGAGTAATTTCGAGCTGGTTTCCCTGCCAAAGCACCCCGTACGTTTCGTCGTGCGGGGTGCTTTTTTTGACTCCGGGCTCGATGCGTGAAACCTGGTTCCCTCTTTGCCAATGATAGGTGAGACACCTGCCTTTCCCCTATGAGAGGAGAGGGCCAGACGGTGGTGGGTACCCAAGAGGCGGTGGTGGGCGGAACGAAAGGAGATGTACTTCTGCATGCCGAGCTCAGCCGCCTGCATCACGACCTTTTTCGAGTGATAGCCCTTGTCGGCGTCGATCGCCGTGTCGACACCGAGCTTTTCACCCCAGAGCAGCCCGTTCCGCGTCGCCACACGCAGAATGAACTGGAAGACCTCATCGAACACTTCCTTCGGCAGCCATTGAAGCCCTCCACGCAGCTGCTCTCCCAGGGCGATCCCGGCTCGATAGAGAGCGTCTTCACCCCGATCCGCTCCAGCCACTCCCGCAACCGCTTGTGGTTCACCCACCAGCTTTCGGCCTGGAGAGGTCCAAAACCTGCGGTATCCATCCCGAGGGTACTCGCTGGCTATCGAGACGATCCGCTTCATGAACAGCGGCTCGTCGTCAGCGGCACACGCCCGCGGCAGGCCGAGGCGGCCTCGTTTAAGGGGGGCAGGCAAGCGCTGGCAAGCGAGAGCGCATCCGACGTACGTGCATCGCCGGCTCGGAACGGCAAAAGTCTCGTCGCTCTATCACTGCAGCGGCTCAAGCGCTCCTCAAGCGTTCGCCGACCCCCTTGCTTCCTTCCTCCAAGCGGCTGTCTCGCCGCTCTACCAAACTCGGATGCGTTCTAGCCGATGCCACCGTTGGAGTTCGTTATGGAATTCCCTCTGGAGCAAAATGGACGTATCGTGAGACCGGCGCAGGTTGAGTAAACCGTTGAATGGGCGATGCTTTCCAGCATGATGATTTCCAGGGTGGGCTTCATCGTAGGCGAGGTGGTGTTCCTGGCCATCGTTCAGGCGTATGCCGGCCCGCCGTGGACGCTCGTCGCCGTAGTGGCGTTTATCGCGCTGGCATTCAAGAGACCGCAGGCCGCCACGCTCGGGCTCGTTGTTCCAAGCCTGCTCTGGCTTGCCCTCTTCAGAGCCACGGGTAATCGCGAACTGTTTTTCCCCTATGCGATGCATCTGGCGGCCGTGGCGGCGTGTCGGACGGGTGATCGCGGGGCCACTTGGCGCTTGCTCAACGGCGGCATCGTCGTTGGGGTGTTTCTAGCGATCCGGGTGTTTCAGGACGCAACGCCGCGCGTGCTTGCCGTGGAGTTGGCTGTTGCTGCGGCGATTCTCACCACTGCGATCGCCCTCTGGGCGCGCTGCCCGCGGCACGCGACGATCGACGCGGCGGTCATCGCTGCGTCGGCCCTGCTTGCATATGCGGGCCTCGCCCTCTGATCTAGATCACATCGTATTTCGGACGAGGGAATAACTCCATCTCCATCTGGAAAGGCAAAGCCCTCGTGCTCACTGAGCCACGCAGCATCACCCAGTAAAAGACCATCGGCAAGATTGAGGACCAGTCGCTGTCGATACCTCCCGACGAGGTGAATGCCCTCGCTCTCCAAAGGCAAGGTCATCAGCCGCGCTGGTGTGATTCGCGTCGGTGACGAGATGCTGCTCATGGCGGTCAACTCCGGCCGCGGTGTTGGTACTTGAAGCGGCACAAGCGGCATCACCTCACCCGCTGCGGCGTGCGACTACCTTCCGGCTCCTGCTAGAGCAATCGCATTCGGTGGAGCAGGATCGTCAGGCTCACCGTGATCAGGGCCGAAATGACCCAGAACATCGCATATCCATGGACCCATTCGATCTCTGGCATGGCATTGACGTTCATACCGTACACACCACACAACAATGTCAGCGGTAGGAAAATCGTGGAGACGACCGGCAGACGATTCATCGTCAGGTTGGTGCGATGGGTCATGACCGTGAGCGAAAAGGTCATGGCACTCTCGAGAATCTCCCGGCTCGAGATGAGGTCGGCGAACTGCCGTAGTGCGAGGCGAGTGCTCTCCACCTCGTGGTCGAGACGGTTTTCGATCATAAGGAACTGTTCGGCCTGCTTGTTCCCGAACTCGTAAACGAGAAAGCTGGGGGATGTAGCGTGTTGCTCAACGTCATGAACGTAATCTTGCCGCACCGCCTCCAAGATGTTGCACCGACCTCGGTGGAATTTCAGGAGGAACCCGGGCGTAATCATGATCCCGAGCATGTCGCTGGTGAGTCCGGCCGCTTCAACGTTTGCACCAACCAGATGCACACGGAGAAAGGCCTCGCCCCGCAGGGGTCCTTCGGGGAACTTTGTGGGCGTGGGGTTGCCCATGCAGTGCGCCCGTGGGGTCGCGGGCGAAACGGTGCCGGATTGGTTCACCGGGGGTGACATGCTCGCCGCCGGGGGATTTTGCTCCAGGATGCTCGGGTGGCCGACTGGCGAATTGCTCGTGAGTCGCAAAGATTCCCCGGCGTCTGCGCGTGCCCCCGACCGGCTCCTCACGATCAAGACTCGGTTCGATCATCCGTGCAGCTTGCCTCCCGTCAGGAAGCCCCAAGCGCGAGCGCGGGGTATCCGGGTCGCATCGAGACGGTGCCGGATTGGTTCGCCCGCGGACGCTCAAAGGCCTGGTGGCTCCCGCTCCACAAAACCCGTCCAGACCACAGATGTGATCGCCCTGTGTGGCGGCCGTTTACCGCTCTGCCCATGAAAACCCAGGACGGACCCAAATTTGAGGATTTTTGAGGATTGATGCCGGGGCGACGAAACTTTCTCTCGACTGAAATGAGAAAAGCACTGGTTCCCCAGTGCTTTTCAGTACGCCCGGCTGGACTCGAACCAGCGACCCTGGGATTAGAAATCCCATGCTCTATCCACCTGAGCTACGGGCGCGAAGGGGGTTTTTGTGTTACCGGGCGACCATTGTTAGCGCACGTGTTAGCGCGGTCACCAGCCGACTCCCCAGATTCTACCTGACGATCCCCATCCATGAGCCTCGCCCAGGCCTTCCAGCACGTTTCTGCCGTCCGTTTGTCGTCCTGCCCGACTAGTGACGCTGCCCCCATCGGACAAGGGGGCTGTATACCACCAGCACGTGGCGGACGAAGCCCTGCTGCGGGTAACAAACCATGTGCACAACTGGTTGTGGGGCGGGCGTCCGCCGGAAGGAAGTTCTGCGAGTCGGCCGAATATCAGAAGTACTTCTTCACGCTCAGCGGGGAAGCAGCCCGTGGCGCCCGCCGATGAGTGAGCTTCGGCACCCGCGCTGGATCCCGACCGCTCCGCCGTTTCTCGAAGGCCTTGACTACCGCGAGCGTCATGCGGAATCGGGGCCGCCCCGTCGTTTGTGATGCAACATTGAAGGCTTCGAGTTCGCCCATTCTGATGAAGGACATAACCTTGTCGTGACTGGTGCCCCACATCACCGCCACCGGCTTTGGGCTGAGGTAGGTGACGGTGGCGTCGGCGGGGCGCAGCATCGGGCCGCCCAAGGGGCTAGGTATGAAGGGGGCCATTTACGGAATCCATCTTGAACTCACAAAGGGATTTGAGGGTCTCCTCCTGACGGGGTGGAAAGAGCCGCGGCATGCCAGGACGCGGAGCGGACGAAAGGACGTCCTGGGACAAACTGACCGTGCGCCGCCGGGATGCTTGGCGTCGCATGGTCACCTGGTGTTGTCTTGCTCCCGTCGAACCTGGAATCTCCGCGGGCAAGGGTTGGCCTACCCTTTCCCTCGGAGGATTCCTTTCCATGACCCAGAAGCGTAAACGGCTGTCCGGCCCCGAGAAGATCGCCCATTTCAGGCCTGTGTGACGAGTACGGACTCCAGCCCAGTCAGATCTATCGCTGGCAGGCTGCCATCGTCGAGCACGGCGCCGACGTCTTCGACCTCAAGAAGGGCCGCTACGCCAAGGCGGCCGAGTCGGCCAAGGACGCACGGATCGCGAAGCTCAAGGCGATCGTCGCCCAGAAGGACGCCACGCTCGCCCAGAAGAACGAGATCATCTCCGAGCTCATGGAGGAGAACATCCTCACAAAAAAGCCAGTGGGGAGCCCTGAAAGGTCGCTGGGTTCCCCCGGATACGCGCGATGAAGTGATCGACTACGTCGGCAAGTGGACGGTCCGCGCCGAGGCTCACCTCCATGATGCTCGATCAAGACGTGGTCGCCGTCAGCCCAACGAGCGTCTCCAGGGTGCTCAAGGGGGCGGGGCTGCTCGACCCCAACCGCGGGGCTCCGTCGAAGAAGGGCAAGGGCTTCACCCAGCCTCTCCAGGTCCATGAACACTGGCACATCGATATCTCGTACCTCAACGTCGCCGGCACCTTCTACTTCCTCTGCTCCGTGCTCGACGGCTACAGCCGGGCCATCGTTCATTGGGAGATCCGCGAGACCATGAAGGAGCCCGAAGTCGAAACCATCGTCCAGCGGGCCCTGGAGAAGCACCCCGGCCACAAGCCCAGGATCATCTCCGACAACGGGCCACAGTTCATCGCCAAGGACTTCAAGCAGTTCGTCCGCCTGGCCGGCATCACTCATGTCCGCACCAGCCCCTACTACCCGCAGAGCAACGGCAAGCTGGAACGCTGGCACGGCACGCTCACGAGTGAGGAGGTCCGTGACAAGGCTCCACGCGACGTCGAGGATGCTCGCCGCGTCGTCGGCAACTTCGTCACCCACTACAACGAGGTGCGGCTCCACAGCGAGCTCGGCTATGTCACGCCGAACGACAAGCTTGCGGGACGAGACTCCGAGATCTTCGACAGCCGTGACTGCAAGCTCGAGCCCGCTCGCGCGAAGCGGCTTGGCGCGAAGTCACGTGCTGCAGAGCAGTCGCTCACACACACGGTGCTCATGTGACGTTGACGTGCGCGGTACAATGTGTCTTGACCTGGACGGAGGCCGCGATCCGAGCGGCATGCAGCCGCGCCCTGTTCCCTTACGCCTTGCCCCCGCGACTATGGCTGGGATTGGTTTCCCGCCCGCTCGACCTTCACCCAACCAACCTCCAGTTTGAATGGCCCAGTTTTCTTATCGCTGAGCATGAAGCCCACGCTGCTGATCTGGTCGGGCTCAACTGGCCCCATGCCTTGAACGCGATTACCGAATGCCGTGGGAATGAAGCCAACCAGCGGGACGGCCACCTCGGTCCATTGGTCTTTCGTGGTCGGCAGCGAAGCCCGATACGAGAAAGCCATTCGGCGGCTCTTCGTGTAGAGATTGAGGACGTATTCGCGGCCGTCGCCTTTCACCCGCACGACGATGGTGTCGCCGGGTTTGATGTCGAGTTCAGTCGGCTTTGACCTGACCGATGCGAAGCCGCCGTTATTTTCCAGCGAGAGTGTGCCGAAAAACTTCAGCGTGTCTTCGTGAGTGATCCTGAACCGGCCGTCTGAAACACCACCCATCACGCCATCGTTCACGGCCTGCCATTTTTGGTCTGCGTCAGGACCAGCAAAGTCCAAGAGCGGCCTGAGAGCTTCCTGGGTCGCAACTTGGCCGCTTAATGACAGCAATAACGCCGCCCACATGACTCGCATCTTCCGTCTCCTGCTGACTCGGGCCAGAAAGCCATGCCGAGAGTTGGCCCAAGTGTATGTTCTCGTGGGCGTCTTCAAGGGCCGTCAACAGCACAGCCTTCGCGGGATGCCCAAGAACCCAAGCGGCGTGGTTCATCTCTGGGGCTGGCTGCAGGGCCATCGTGTCGTCTGGGATGTCAGCCACGAGGCGTTTGGCGTAGCCGAGGTTGAGGTTCCAGGCGTGCAGCAGGGGTGAGGCGTGCATGGATGACTTCAGGGCCGCCGACTTAATCTGCGTCGGCGCAGGATATGCCACTCGATAGACCGCCCAAACCAGGAGCCGGTTCCGGGTGTCTTTCGGAACCTTAGAGCGCATTCGACTTACGAGGAACGCCGGCTCGGGGGCGGCAAAAGTCTCGTCGCCGGGGCGAGGATACGCCCAAGGCTCCTCGAGCGTTCGCCGACCCCCTCGCCTACCTCCTCCAAGGTACAATCGCGCCGCTACACAAAAGGCAGATGCGTGCTGGACGGTTCCACCAATCTGGGTCCATCCGGGGTTTTCATGGGCAGAGCGGTAAACGGCTGCCGCGCAGGGCGATCACATCTGTGGTCTGGACGGGTTTTGTGGAGCGGGAGCCACCAGGCCTTTGAGCGTCCGCGGGCGAACCAATCCGGCACCGTCTCGATGCGACCCGGATACCCCGCGCTCGCGCTTGGGGCTTCCTGACGGGAGACAAGC
>CAMBPQ010000034.1 GCA_945869735.1 Planctomicrobium piriforme | reverse complement strand
CGATCGCAGTCACGAGTTCGGGGAGCGACGTCGTCAGCGCCACCAGCGTCGTGCCCACGAAGGTGCCGCCGAGCCCAGACTGGTCTGCGAGTCGCGGACCCGTGAACCAGAGCACGGCAGCCGCGGCGGCGAATGTGGTGAGAGGGATGGCGAGTCTGCCGACGCTGGAGGGCGGATGGAACGTCGTGGTCACAGTTCCGGCGTCTGCGAGTGTCCTCGCGGCGATCCGTTGGTCAAGAAAGACGAGCCGCGAGACCAGAAGATGGTCCTTCGGGGAACTTTGTGGGCGTGGGGTTGCCCATGCAGTGCGCCCGTGGGGTCGCGGGCGAAACGGTGCCGGATTGGTTCACCGGCGGTAACATGCTCGCCGCCGGGGGATTTTGCTCCAGGATGCTCGGGTGGCCGACTGGGGAATTGCTCGTGAGTCGCAAAGATTCCCCGGCGTCTGCGCGTGCCACCCCCGGCTCCTCACGATCGGGAATCGGGTGGGTCACCGGGGGTGTTACTTCCCGTCAGGAAGCCCCAAGCGCGAGCGCGGGGTATCCGGGTCGCATCGAGACGTTGCCGGATTGGTTCGCCCGCGGACGCTCAAAGGCCTGGTGGCTCCCGCTCCACAAAACCCGTCCAGACCATAGATGTGATCGCCCTGCGCGGCGGCCGTTTACCGCTCTGCCCATGAAAACCCCGGATGGACCCTTTTCTTTTGCCACTTCAGCAGATTCGGCTGAAGTGGCAAAAGAAAAGCAGACGCGTGCGGCACGTGCTCTATGACGCGAAACGTATCGACCTGCCACCGTTAGAGCAAGCGTCGGCCACGGTCCCGGCGACGGCAGATTCGACCACGTCGGCCGAGGAGGAAGCGGCTGACGGGGGCGGGGGGACAGGCCGACGCGGCCGATTCAGGAGCGTTGACGGCAGCGTTCGGTTGCTCGATCCCATCGAGACATCAGCCTGAATCGAATGAGCGCGACACGCTCAAATCAATCCGGGGCGGATTGCCTCGCCTCCTCACGACTCTCGAATGCCGCCCCGGTACCACTGCTTTTTGACCACACGGGAGCGGGCCGTGGCACCTCAGGCCATTTTCTGGAGCAGTGCCTCCTGATCAGCCGCCTGACCTGCACGGCGGCCGGCCGTGACGCCCGCGAGCAACCGCCCGACAGTCTGGTCGAGCGCCTGAGCGACTGCCTCCTTGCCCGCCCAGGCGCGCATTCGTATACGGCAGCGGCGGGACAACTGGTTGTATGCCGACGATGATCCGCGGGCCATTCGGTAGCTCTCGCGGATTTGATCCCGTAGCGACGGCCAGACGATCCGTGCCCAGGTTGTCCGCTGCCTGAGCCGCCGGTCATGGGGCCAAGCCGAGGGCTCGGGATGCGACGCCACGACGAAGCCGGAGCGTGCGTCGAAGTAATCACCCACGGACGAATGGTCCGGCGACACCCCGGGCCGGCCAGCCGCGAGGTGGTTCATCAGCGGCAGACAGTTTCCTTCGGCCTTGGTGGCCTGGAGATAAAACGTCGTGGCGGTCGTGAGGTCGAGGAGTTGGGCTGCGGTGAGAAAATCACAGATGAACACGATGCGACAGCGGTGCCGGGTGTCCCGCCCGCGGTAGAAGTCGATCACGCGGCGAACCGAATCCGGCTTCTGTGTGATCAGTTTCACGACCAGCGTGGCGTCTGCACGGTCGCCGACGGCCGCCAGGAAGCCGGTGATCAGGTCGGACCAGTTTTTGCGTCCGTCGTCGGGATTGAAGATGCTGGTGTAGACGATGCCAGACAAGTCGACCCTGTCGGCGTGCGGATAGGGGAGCCGCGACAGGGAGAGCTTTCGCTGTCGTCGTTGAAGCTGCCGTAGACGATACCGCTCCCTCGCCCGCCGAAACTTCCGCGAGAGGGAATCTCCGATGCCATCGCCGAGGCCGCTGCGGATCGCGGCGCGAACCGCGCGTTCGATCCGCTTGCCCACGTTCGCGAATCCCTGGCCTTCGATGGATGTCGATGGATCGTCGCGGGTGCGCAATGGCTCGCTGCAGGCGACCTGCGAATCCTCATTTGGCTCGAAGACGAACGCACGGCATTCGAGGGTGACGCGTTGTTTAGGTTTCCAACTCGGGATCGCAAAGTACGCGTCGTCCACCGGCACGGGCACGATGCCGATCGCCGTCTTCGTGCCGGATCGTAGCAGAGCGCCTTCGGTGAACGGGCCGCTGACGAGCACAAGATCGCAGCGGTCCGCGGTGGCCCCCCAATCGTTCTGCGGATTGCCGTCAAATCCCTCGTTCGGTACGTCCGGAAACTCCCACGCTGGAACGGCGATGGTGGTCACCCGCTCCCCGAGGATGACGTCCTGGAGTGGCAGCACACTGAAGTGGAGCGGCCGCCGCCGCTCGGCGATCACCTGGTCGACTTCGGCCTGCAGATTTCGCCGCGGATCGACGACCGCACGCACCTCGCCGTAGCGTTCGAGGAGGGGCACGAAGGCCTTGGCCACAAAATCATGAGAATAGCCGGCGATCCCCAGGTTGCGTCCCTCGGTCGAGCCGGTCATGTAACAGGACAGCAGTACCACGACGGGTGACGGCGCGTCGACACTTTCGTCGCCCATGATCCGCAACTTCGTCTGTGTGTGACCGGCGATGTCTGGCGTGAGTGTCATTCAGGCCACCTTTCGGGCGACGAGCGCCTGGTGTGAGGGCATCAGGGTGTATGAAGACGAGAGGTCCCAGAAATTGGCCGGCTTGCCAGCAAACCGCAGCAGGCGACGAGCGTCTTCGCGGACCGCGTCGAGGGCCCGGTCGCGGTCGCGGTTTTGCCAGTGGATCGGGCCGACGAACGGTCGCCGAAGGCCGATGCGGCGTGCGGCCCGATCGACCACGTCAGGCCCCGCGGCCTGCACGATGCGACGCAGCACAGGTGCGGTGCGGAAAAAACGCATCAGACGGCTGTCGTAAAACTTGTCCTCTCCCTTGTTCAGCCAGTCCGCCCCGTCGACGCTGCGGGGGAGCGTTTGGCTCACCCCCAGAAACGCGAACAATCTTCCCAGTTCCACCTCCCGGTTGGAGATGAGGTCCTCGAGGAACAGGACGTGAAACTGCGAGTCGGGCAGGAGGTCGCGGTAGTGATTCAGTCGGCTCCAATACCGCGTGTCGTCGATCGCGACGGAGGCCTCGCGGAGGTACTCCCCAATCGAGTAGGGGGCATGAAAACGGAAATAGTGGCCGCCGTGATGCGCTTCGCGGTAGCTGGACTCGAGCCTCTTGAGCGGATGTCGGGCGATCCACACCAGTTTGACTTGTGGATTGGCGGCCACGATCCGTCGCGATGCCTTATGCTCCCAGACGGTCGCCGAGTAGAAGACGCTGCCGTCGCCTCGCAGTTGTCGTGAAACAGAGCCGCTGAACTGGTTGCGGTACCAGTCCCAGCCCTGCTTGTACTGCCAGAGGAAGAAGTTGGTCTCCTTCTGCCGCGCCATCGCGATCTCGGGATGTGCATCGAGCATCGAACACAGCGAGGTGCTGCCGCACTTGCTGAATCCGATGACGATGAAGTCAGGGAACGGGCGATCGGATCTCATGGATCGCTGTGTCATGCAGCCCTCTTCAGAATCGCATACTGACTGCTCGCCACGTTCTGGATGGCGGCGGGCCGGGAGCCCATCCACTTCGCGAACCACGCGACCTTTTCCGGCCGCACGTAGCTGAACTGACCCCAGCGCACCACGCTCAGTCCGCTCCTGCCGATCGCGGCAAGAAATGACGCCTTCGAAAACTGCCGCACCGGGATGCCGTAGGCCTGGCTGGAACTATCGACGGCGTAGTCATCGAACTCCTTGGCGGTCCGAGGCGTCTGGTCGGCCTGGTAGGTAAACCGCTCCTCGTCCTGCTGGGTCGTGGCCACCACGGCTAGTCCATTAGCCGCGAGGAGGTCGTGCACGTCCAGGAGAATCTGGTCGCACGTCGCGGTGGGAACGTGCTGGATGACCATCGACACCACGACGATGCCAAACCGCCGCTCTGAATGATGAGATTTGTAGTGTGTGCTCGTACAGTTCAGGATCTGCACCCGCGTCGCGTCGTGAAGCAACTCGTGGCTGGCCTGAAACCGCACGACGTCTGGCTCCAGCCCCACGATCGGCCCAACGTGATTCATGAACTGGATAATTCGCCCGAGCCCACAGCCGATCTCGAGGAGCGTTGCGTCTGGCTTCGCAGCGGCAACGACCTGGAGCGCCGACAGATAGTCTTCCTCGGGATCACCGGATCCATCGCCCATGCGACTGGTGAAATTGCGGTTCCACGCGACCAGATCGTTGTCGCTCGCGTTGTAGATGTAGCGATTCATGTCGGCTCCGCTGCTACTCATGCCCGAGGGCGTCACCAACGAAAAGGCTGATGAATCCCTTGTGCGAGGGGGTACGTTAGAAACCGGAGTCGCGGTGTGTCAATGTCACGAAGACGCGGCTTGGGGGCGGCAAAAGGAGCCTCGCCGCGGATACGCCCAAGGCTCCTCAAGCGTTCGCCGTCCCCCTTGCCTCCCGCCAGGAAGCCCCAAGCGCAAGCGCGGGGAATGCGGGTAGCACCCCGCTCCGCTCCACACCGCTGCCAGAGCGCATCCAACGTCCGTGTATCGCCGGCTCGGGGGCGGCAAAAGTCTCGTCGCCGGGGCGAGGATACGCCCAAGGCTCCTCGAGCGTTCGCCGACCCCCTTGCCTCCCGCCTCCACGGCGCGATTTCGACGCTCCTCCCACTCGACGCTCTACCCAGGCAGATGGAGTCTAGCGCACGGCCGTGGGCGTGGGGCTTGGAGCCTCCGCGGTCTGGAGTGGTGCGGCCCGGCTGGAAAGGGCGGCGGCGAGCGTCCGCTCCAGCGACTGGCTCCACCACCGATCGAGGGCCGAGGTCAGTGCTGCCAGAGCGGCGGCGTCTGAATCAGCAGCGCGGAGCGAGTGCACGAGCGGCAGGACGCAACGCTGGTCTCGAAACACCGCCTCGCCGAGCCGCGTCGCTTCCTCGTCATCGAGCGTTCGGAGGAGCGACACGAGCGGGTCGTCGAGCCCCCAGTCGCGAAGCACGGCGAGCACGGCGTCACAATCAGACCGAAAGACGTCGGCCGTGAGTCGCTGCTCACCGCGAGCCGCGAACGAGACCGTTGCACTCGGCAACGGCGACACCGCGGCCGCGGCGAGGTAGGCAAGCGGTCCGAATCGCTCGGCAGACAAGTAGGCCGACAGTTCCCAGAGCGCGCCTGAGTCGTGGTTCGCCGCCAGTGTTCCCAGACGGGCGAGCGCCGCCGGCCACGAGTCACGGCCGCAGGCCTGCTCCAGGCATCTCCACGCCCATGGGGCCGCGGTGCGGGCGAGCATCGTCATAGGGTCGGCATCGGATGGAGGCGGCGCGTTCGTGGGTACCGTGAGTCGCGGAGACGACGCCGCGTCGGCTGAGCGTGCGACTGCCGCGGCCACGACACTGTCGGCGGCTGCGAAGCCACCGGCGGCGACCGTGCGACGCAGCTTGTCGGCGACTACGCCCACTCGATTCCGCCAGGCCGCAAGGATCTCTACGGGGGCCGCATGCAGCGATCCGGTGGCGGCGACGAGTCGCTCGGCAGTCGCAGCCAGCGCATCGCCAGTAAAAAACTCGATGGCGGAGGAGACAAGCGCCTCGGGCCTCGTATGATCTTCACCCGACGCGGCGCGGAGTGCGGCGAGTTGCGCGGCGAATCGGCCCGGCGCCGCATCGACGGCGATGCGGCCGCCACCCGGCAGGGCCACCGACACCAGTCGCCCTGTGCGGGAATCGATCCGCGCAGTCGTGTTGCCGCGTGCCACGATGAGTTCGTCGCCCTCCCACATCACCATGGGGTTGCCCTCGTGCAGAAAGGCAAGGCAGGCTACCGGCTCGATCCGCGCCGTGACCGCCAGGGCGGCGACGGCGTCGCGCGGCCGCGGGTCGATGCGGGCGTCGACGGCGCAGCGGCGGAGGTACTCGTGCCGGCCGGTGTCGATCGTCTCGGCCAGGAGGAAGGCGACGTTGATGGTGAGCCGGTTGTGGGTCGGTAGCGGCAGTTCGAACCGGCCAGTTTTACGGGGCAGAAACCAGCCGATGCCAGCGCTGCTTACGGCCACACCGCAGGCGTCGGGGCTTCCTGGCAGCGCCGTGAGCAGCACGCCCTCCCGCGTCGATACGATCAGCTCACCGGTCGTGTGGGCCGTCGCGGCAGCGGATTGGTTTGTCCACGTGAGCACGAGGTCATCATCGTTGGCGAGGATCTCGAGCAGCCAGCTCCGCATCCGCAGCACGGCCTCTTCCTCCCGGGACAGCGGCTGATCCAGGGGCGGCACGCGGGGATAGGCCTCGAGGTTGAAGGTCGCCGCGATACCCGGCGCGCCGCCGGCGGCCTCCGGGGCGAGTTCCTTGAACTTCACGTCATTCCGAAGAAAGCGGCCCGACTGCCGTAAATGCTCGTGCCACACGAGCCGGTCATGTTCGGTCACCCGCTGGCCCACGGCGACCCCGAGCGCCGCCTGCACGGTGGCGGTGTGGGCCGCCGGTGTGACGTCGATACGTGTGAGGATCGAGGGTGGAGGCAGATGGGCCGCGGCAATCGTCAGCACTGCGCCGTCTGGGTCGGGACGGATCGAGACGTCGATCGTTGGGGCGTCGGGCCCGCGGGGAGGAGCTTTGTCGAGTGACTTTGCCGCCGCGAAAAACCCCCGCTCGCGCAGAAACCGTCCAGTCGCGACGCGGATGGCCTGCAGGTGCGGGGCATCGAACGCCGGAGGTTGTCCACGGGTCCAGAGCGGCGGCTCCATCCGCACGGGCTGCCCGGCGGCGTCGAGCCAGCGGGTGCCACTCCAGCCGCCGTCGGAGTCGACCGATTGCGGCACTGAGGCCGGCGGGGGCCGCTGTGACTTGAGCCAGTTGCGGAGTTGACCGGCGAGGTCGTCTGGAAATCCCGAGATCTCGATTCCGGCGGCCACCTGCCGGGTTCCTGGATCAACATCGATCACAAGGGTGTCTCCGCCATCGCTGGGTTCGATGTGGGCGGCGGCCCGCGCTGCGGCGAAGCCCTCGCGCTGGACCGCCCATGTCGCCCGCTGGCTGGCGGCGGCGAGCAGGGCCTTGCGGGTGGAGAGCGGGCTGGTGAGCAGCAGCAGTTCATCGTCGGCCTCGAGGGACCGCGCGAGCCGCTCGGGATCGGGATCGACGAGGCCGCGCACGACGAACCGGCCGGCACGGGCGGGCGGCTCGACCGATTCACCCGCCGCCGCGGCGCAGACCACCAGACAGGCCGTGACGACCAACAGCGGGTGGCGGTGAATGATGCGCAAGGGTGGCGTGACGGAGGACGGCGGATCGGGCGGGGAGGGTATCGGTTTGTGGTACGGCCCGAAATCGCAAATTCGCCGCATTCCACCCCTGGTCTTTCCGTGGCGGGGTGTCGTATCGATCATGAGCGGTTTGATTCTGCCAACGCCGCGGCCTGCACCGACCATGACGCCACAGCCTTCCACCCCGCCCTCGGCCGTCGCGTGGATCATCGATCTCGTGGTCGCGCGCGTTGTTGTGCTGCCGTCGGGTGAATCGATCGATCGCGATGGCTTCTATGAATGGTTGTGGGGCGAGTGGGGTGAAGACGGGCTCGCGGGCGTGTTCGAAGGCACGGTCGATGCCCCCGAGGCCGTGGCGCTGGGGTTTGAGCCGACGGCCCGTGTGCTCGACGCGGCCACGCCGCCGGCGGATCGCGACTGGGTGGCGCGGCTGCCGCAGGCAACGGCGGCGGTGTGGTTTGCCGACGAGCCGGCCGCGATGTCTGCGGCGGCGGTGCTGGCCGCCGTGGTCGGCTGCGACGTGCGAGGAGTCCGCGGCTCGCAGCAGTCGGTGGGTGACGACGAGTGGCGTGCCGGCTTCGGGCCGATCGACGTGCCGGGATTCGGCGTGATCCTGCCGGCATGGGAAGAGGGGTGTGCCGTTACCAGCGCCGCCGGTACGACAATTTTCATCGAGCCCGGGGTCGGATTCGGCACTGGCCTCCACGAGACCACGCAACTCTGCCTTGCGGCCCTGACGGGCTGGCGGCAGGGCGGGGGGCCGCTCGACCGAGTGCTCGATTTCGGTAGCGGCTCCGGAATCCTAGGCATCGCGGCCGCCGTGCTCGGTGCGGGCCACGTCGATTCCGTCGAGATCGACGCTCTGGTGCACGAGGCGATCTGGGCCAATGCCCTCCGAAACAGAGTGGCTGATCGCATCCACGTGGCCGGGCAACTCCCCGAGGCAGCCACCGGCTACGATCTCGTGTATGCCAACATCGTCGCCGCCGTTCTCGTCGCGCATGCGGAAGCCCTCTGCTCGCTCGTCTGTCGCGACGCGGGCGTCGGGCTCGTCGGATGCGTCGTGCTCTCCGGCCTCCTCGCCGAGGAGTGGCCGGAGGTGGCCGGTCGATACACAGGGCTCCTTGGAACGAATCCCGTCATGACGAGCATGGGCGACTGGCACTGTCTTCAGTTCATGTCGCGGGAAGCAGGCCGCTCATGCCGCTGATCTCGCTCCGCGACGTCTCAGTGCGGTTTCGCGGGCCGCCGTTGCTCGACGGTGTGTCGTGCTACATCGAGGCCGGCCAGCGGATCGGCCTCCTGGGCCGTAACGGCGCGGGCAAGACGACGCTGATGCGGCTCGTGAGCGGACAGATCCAGCCCGACGCGGGCGAAGTGATCGCGGCCCCCGGCACGACAGTGGCCCTGCTGCGTCAAGATGTGCCGCAAGACATGGCGGGGCCCATTCGCGACGTGGTGGCGGCAGGGCTACCGCTCGAGGCCGGTGCCAATGCCGGCGACGGCGCGGAGCATGACACCGCCTGGCAACGGGAGCACTCGGTCGACCAGATCCTCTCGCGCATGAGCCTCGTGGGCGAGGTTCTCTTCGAGACGCTCTCCTCGGGCATGAAGCGGCGGGTGTTGCTGGCGCGGGCTCTGGTCGCCGCGCCCGACCTCCTCCTCCTTGACGAGCCCACCAACCACCTCGACATCGACGCCATCGAATGGCTTGAGACCTTCCTCGAGCGTTGGGGCGGCACGCTCGTATTCGTGACGCACGACCGGGCGTTTCTCCGGCGGATGGCCCGCCGCATCCTGGAGATCGACCGCGGCCGGATCTTCGACTGGTCGTGCAACTACGACACGTTTCTCGGCCGGAAGGAAGCCGCGATCGCCGCAGAGGAGAAGCAGAGCGCGCTCTTCGACAAGAAGCTCGCCCAGGAAGAGGCCTGGATCCGGACCGGCATCAAGGCGCGGCGGACGCGGAACGAGGGTCGCGTGCGGGCGCTCGAATCGATGCGGCGCGATCACGCCTTGCGGCGGAACCAGGTCGGCAGGACGAGCCTCCGCATCCAGGAGGCCCAGCGAAGTGGGGCGCTCGTGGCCGCGGTCGAGGAGGTCTCGTTTGGCCACGGCGAGCGGCCGATCCTTCAGAGGTTTTCGGCGACCGTGATGCGGGGCGATCGGATCGGCATCGTCGGCCCCAATGGCGCCGGCAAGACCACGCTGCTGCGGCTTCTGCTCGGCTCGCTCGAGCCCGAGTCCGGCACCGTGCGGCTAGGCACCAACCTCCAGGTGGCCTTCTTCGACCAACTCCGCGATCAGCTCGATGACGAGAAGAGTGTGGCCGACAACGTCAGCGACGGCTACGAGACGGTCTCGATCGACGGCAAGCCGCGGCACGTGCTCGGCTATCTTCAGGATTTCCTCTTCGAGCCGGAGCGGGCCCGGATGCCGGTGAAGTTTCTCTCCGGAGGCGAGCGGAATCGCGTGCTGCTGGCCCGCCACTTCGCCAAGCCCGCCAACGTGATCGTGCTCGACGAGCCGACCAATGATCTCGATGCAGAGACGCTCGAACTGCTCGAGGAACGGCTCGCCGAGTTTGCCGGCACGGTGTTGGTGGTCAGCCATGACCGGGCGTTCCTCGACAACGTGGTCACGAGCCTGCTTGTGTTTGAGCCGCTTGCCACGACAGGGAGCGGCGGCGATGCCCGACCGACACACGGGGTGAAGGAGTACGTCGGCGGCTATTCCGATTGGCTGCGGCAGCGACAGGTCGTGGCGACCGAGCCGAAGGCGGCGGCCGCGTCGCGGAGGACGGCGGAGCCCGAGCGGACGGAGCCCGGGGCCGTGCCAGCGGCTTCGAAGCGGAAAAAACTCTCGTTTCGTGAGCAGCAGGAGCTCGCCGCCCTGCCCGCGGTGATCGAGTCTCTGGAAACGACGATTGCCGCCATGCATGTCACGATGACCGCAGCCGACTACTACCGTCAGCCGGGCGACGTGCTGGCCCTCGAGAAGAGTCGTCTCGACGAGGCCGAGCGGCGACTCGCTGAGGCCTTCATTCGGTGGGAATCGCTCGACGCCGGTTCGTCCACGTCCCACCGATATGGGACCTGAGCAAGAAGCCCGGAGCGCGAGCGATGGGAATACGGGTGGTGGGTGTGAGCGTGGTGTGGAGCGGGTTGGGGTGGAGGGCGTATTCCCCGCGCTCGCGATTGGGGCTTCCTGACGGGCGGTGGCCCGCAGCGCCGAGACTTTTGCCGTTCGCCCCGATTTCGAAAAGACGTGCCCCACTGTTTTTTCTGGCTGGCCGGTGCGGATGCAGCCGATACGTCGTCGGTCCCCGTGCCGAGGTCACGACACACTCCCTCATGCCCGCACCCATCCACCTGCCCGGTCCGACGGCGACGAGCGTGCGCACGCCGGACGGCAGGGTGCTTCAGGTCCCCGCCGGCTGGATTCTCCTGCCTCCCGGAGACCCGGGGCTCACCCGGCGGGTGAAGACGGCAGGCGACCACTGGGTGGTGCAGGAGCCACGAGGGCGAAAGATGTTTTCGCGAGGCGTTTGGGCACCGCAGGCGACCATCGACCGGATCCGCACCGAGCTCGCGGCGGAGCGGTCTACCGAGCAGTTTGCGAAGCGGCAGGCGTCGGCGGTGAAGTGGCGGGAGAAAGTGCAGGCGGAATACGTCGGTGACTTTCATGCTGCCGTGAAGGACTACCTACGGTTTCATGATCGGCATACCGCGTTTGCCGAACAGCTCGCGACCGCCGTCACCACGCATGCCACGCCCGTCGGCAGCGGCACGGTGGCCCGCACCGAGCGGATCCCGATCGAGCGGCGGGCGGAGGCGGCCGTGATCGCCTGGATGAGACATCAGACGACGGCCTACGACTCGATGAAGATCGCGAGGGTGAAGGGCAAGCGTCGGGAGGTGCGTCGCATGCTCGCCCGGCGGTCGCAGGAACTGCTGCACCGCTACCGGGTGGACGAGCCCGTGGCCGTGGGGTGTCCGCTCGCGGGAGCGCTCGTGAGCGGCGAGCTGGCACCTTGAAGGAGGGAGGCAAGGGGGTCGGCGAACGGTCGAGAAGCGCCTGGGCCGCCGCGGCGATAGAGCGACAAGACTTTTGCCGCCCCCGAGCCGGCGATCCACCTCAGTTGGACGCGCTCTAGCCAATCGACAACCGGCCCAGTTCGGCGAGCGTGGTATTGGCAGCGAGTTCACGCTGAGAATTCCGCAGCGCCTCAATGGCCCGCGACTTGCGCCGGCCGTTGCGCTCGTGCAGCATGCCTTGGCCAAACTCGATCAAGCTGTCGGCGGTGATGTCTTCCGGCGGCCGGGCGAGCGTGTAGGCCGACTCGACGCCCGCGACACGGTGCACGAAACCCTGCGTCACAAGTTTTCCGAGGATCTCGGCCGCGATCGGCTCCGGCAGGCCCGTCTCCTCCACCACGTGGCCAAGTGCCACCGCCCGCCCCGACTCGAAACCCTCGGCGACCACCTCCATCAGCAGCAGCACCGACGTCGAGTCGACCATGCCGCCTTTGAGCCGCATCCGCTCCATCTCCTCGAGTTCATCGCGCCGCCCACCGAGTCGCTGCACGATCGCGGCCACCTCGACACCGAACAGGATGCAAATCCACATCGCGTAGGTCCAGATCATGAGCACCGGCACGAAGCCGAGGGGGCCGTAGAGCTGGCTGAACGAGAAGGCGTTGTTGACGTAGGCCGCGAGACCGACCTTTCCCACGTGCAGTAGCACCGCCGAGACGAACGCGCCGCCCACGGCTGATCGCCATGAGACGTGCGTGTTGGGGAGGAGGACGAACGTGCCCAGGAGCATGAGCGTGATCAGACCGATGCTCCAGAACACGCCCAGCACGCGGATCAGGCCACCACTCGCGTCGACGGAGGCGATCCAGCGGCCGACGTGGGTGTCGACAAGAAACAACAGGGCGATCCCGATCGGTCCGACCGTGAGCACCGTCCAGTACACCGGCACACGCCGCAGCCACGGCCGCCCCTGCGGTGCCCGGTAGATCGTGTTGAAGCAGTCCTCCACCGTGACCATCATCGCTACGGCCGCGTACATCATCACCGCGAGGCCGAGGAGGCCAAGCGTCTCGAGGTCGATGGTGCCGAACTTGCCGATCATGTCCTCGAGCCAGGCTCCCAGCGAGATGCTCTCACCACCTGCGGGTGTTGCGGGCCCATCGACCGGCATGATGCGGACGGCGTCGAGCCCCGCCGACTGCACGAGCTGATGGACGAGCGACTGCAGCTTGTCGACACCCTGCATGCCCTTGAAGAGCGCCGTGCTCACGATCGCCAGCGGCATCAGCGCGAAGAGGGTGTGAAATGCGAGCGCCGCGGCCATCTGTAAGGCCCGGTCCTCCTGGAGCTGCCGGGCGCCGACCCGCGCGAGGTCGTACCAGAACCGCGCCGTGGCTTGCCAGTGGGTGAGCTCCTCACGGGGGTGGGTGACCACGCGGGTCGTCCATTCAACGGCGTCGCGGATGAGGGTGCGAAGCATGGGGTGTCCTCGACGGGCCGGGAGCGGATCGAGCGGAAAGCCCCAACCTTACCAAGGAGGTGCCGTGTGCCGCACTGGCACCGGCGGTTGGAAGATGACTGGAAACGCTTGAATCGGCTATCCTTCGCCTGCGTCAGAGTTCCCGTCCCGCCTCACTCGAAGGAAATCACGCTCCGATGGCCGACACTCTCACCGAAACACAGGGCTGCAATCTGCTCACCCGGCTCTTCAAGGCGCGGGGGTATGCGATCACGAGGAACGTGATCTTCCGGGAATATGGCGTCGAGTTTCACATCGACGGCTGGGATGAGAAGGCCCGTGTTGGTTTCGAGTTTCTCACCAGTGAGGACGAGGATCACGACGATCTGACGCTCGAGGAATACAACGCGCTGACCGTGGCCCAGCGGCGGGGCGAACTGGCGCTCTTCATCATCGACGAGGTGGAGCCGCTTTCAGCCGAGGACCTCGCGTTGGAGGCCCACGAGTTTCTCGACGAGCTGGCCGATGCGGTCCACGCTCAGCTCAGGGCGGCTGCGCGGAAAAAGGCCGTCAAGAAGAAGCCCGCGGTGAAGCAGCCGACGGGACGGAAGAACCTGAAGAAGGTGGCCAAGAAGCCGGTGAAGAAGTCGTCGAAGAAGCCGGTGGTGCGGAAGAAGGCTGTCGGGAAACTCGCGAAGAAGCCGCGTGGCAGGCGGTAGCAAAAAAAGCTGCCGCCCCTTGCGGGGCGGCAGCCGTAGGAACCTCTGAATCGTCATCCGGCCGGCCGCGGCGGATCACTCCGCCGATGGCGAGTCCGCGATGGCGGGATTGGTGGGCTGCGTCAACGGCAGGCCCGTCGACTCGCCGCTATCGGCGCAGCCCTCCGATACAGTCACATTGCGTCACTGAATCACCTCCTTTGCTACGAGGAATCCCAGCCGTCGCGATCACTGTGAGATCGCCGCCAGGCGGTTCTTTCCCCGGCCGTCACCGGGGACCGTATTCCTATAATAGTGCACCGACGGACTCGGGCCAGCGCTCGGTATTCCCGGCATTTCCACGTGGTGATTTTTAGCGGGCTGCGGCGGCCAAGAAGCCCGCAGCGCGAGCGACGGAAAGGCACGGTTTCCGATCGTGAGGAGCCGGGGGTGGCACGCGCAGACGCCGGGGAATCTTTGCGACTCACGAGCAACGCACCGTCGGCCAAGCGGGCATCCTGTAGCAAAATCCCCCGGCGCCGAGCATGTCACCCCCGGCGAACCGATCCGGCGCTGACTCAATGCGACCCGCATTCCCCGCGCTCGCGCGTGGGGCTTCCTGACGGGAGGCAAGCTGCACGGATGATCAAACCGATTCCCGATCGTGAGGAGCCGGGGGTGGCGCGCGCAGACGCCGGGGAATCTTTGCGACTCACGAGCAACGCACCGTCGGCCAAGCGGGCATCCTGTAGCAAAATCCCCCGGCGCCGAGCATGTCACCCCCGGCGAACCAATCCGGCACCGGCTCGATGCCACCCGTATTCCCCGTGGTCGCACTTGGGGCTTCCTGACGGGAGCCGGCGTTACCGGGACGCGAGGCGGCCGAGGAACAGCGTGGCCCAACCGCCTCCCCCGGCGGAGACGCGGGCGCGCTCGACCTCCACGCCGAAGCCGGCCCGCCGCAGCCGCTCGGCAAACGCCTGATCGTCGCTGGCGGACCACACGGCCAAGCAGCCGCCGGGCTTGAGCGCCGCCTTCGCCGCCGCCAGGCCGGTGGCGTCATACAGCCGGTCGTTGGCAGCCATGCAGAGGCCGCCGGCGCCGTTGTCGACGTCGAGAATGACGGCATCGAACCGGCGGTGGCTCCGGCGGAGCACGTTGCCGACGTCGCCCTCGACGAGCTCGACGCGCGGGTCAGCGAGCGCATCGGCGCCGAGGCCATAGTCAGGCGACCGGTTCCAGCGGATCACGGCGGGCATCAGTTCCACGACCACGACAACGGCTTCGGGGCCCACGTGACCGAGCGCCGTCCGCAGGGTGAACCCCATGCCGAGGCCTCCAATGAGAACGGTCGCGCCGGAGCGGGTTCGGAGGCCGTCGCAGGCCAGTTCCGCCAGCCGCTCCTCGGAGTGGTGCTGTCGGCTCGACATCAGCTCCACCGCGCCGACGCGAATCGTAAACTCGCCGTCGCGCTCGTGAAGCGTGAGCGGCTCGCCGTCGGGCGTGGTGGCCCGGTCACGGAGAATGGTCGGCTTCATGAGGAGGGTGGTCTCCGGGAGCCGTCTATTCGACGGTGCAACTCGCGCCAAAATAGCCGTGGCGATCGATGTGCGTGGCCACCTCGGTCGAGACGAGTTCCCGCCACGACGGATCGCCCGAGCAGATGCGAGACCTCACCTCCTCGCTGGAATAGGTGCGGAGTGTGGCGGGGTCGCAGGCGAGGCCGAGGATCAGGCCGTTGACCCGCAGGTGCTCGAGCAGGTGGGAGAGATGGTGCGTCACGTTGAGGCTCTCGGCGGTCACGACGGTGCCCGTGATCACGTCGCGGGTGGGATAGACATAGAGCCGCACGCCGTGGGTGAAGAGCCTGCCGAAGGCCTCGAGGATCCCGCCGTCGAGCGATTTGTAGTGGTTTTCGTTGAACAGTTCGCGGAGCAGCGGCACGCCGAGCACGAGCCCCGTCGCCTCGACCTGGCGGTCGGCCAGATACTCGCCAAGCGCGTGAAAGGCCCCGATGTCGCTCACGAGCACCATCTTGCCGGACGCATTGATGAGGTCGACCCGGGCCAGAAAATCAGAATCCTCGGCGTTACCCCGGTCGCGGAGGTTGTTCATGGTGATCTCCATGATCTCGCAGACCTCGTCGGGCTCGTTTGACGGGGGGTGGGCCGCACGCGGCGCACCGTGGCCCGCTTCGAAGACCGTGCGGGCCTTGGCGAGCATCTCAAGATTGAGGCTCGTCACCGGGGCAAACCGTCCTCGTTCGACGAGCACCCGCTTCCGCCGGATCGACTCCGACGCCAGCAACGGCGTGCCGTGGACGTCGAAGAGCAGGGCGGGCGTGTAGCCGATGCGGACGAGGTGCAGGCCGAGAAGCCGATCATCGACGTCCTTGAAAGCCGGGCCCGCGGCCCTTACCCAGTCGATCTCGAGGCGGTCGCGGCCGATGTGTTCCAGGAGCGTTTCGATCAGCGCCCGGGGCTGCCGCCAGTGGGCGAAGGCGGCGTGCACGAGGTTCACACCGAGGCGTCCGAGGGCGTCGGCCTGCAGCGCGTTACTCGCATCGAGAAGCCGCACGTGCAGGATCACATCACTGGCGGGTGCGTGGATGGCGTGTTGGAAGCGGATCGCCATCCAGGCATGACATTCGTTGGCTCCGGCGAACGACTTCGCCGCTGCGGTGTCCGCGAGCGCGAAGAACCGCGTCCGGTCGCCCCGCGTGGGGCCGAGCCGCTCGTGCATCAGCGCGTATTCATGGTCGAGCATCCGCTCAACCCGCTCGCGAGATACATACCGGGTCGACTTGCCGTAGATCGCGTCGCTGACGGTCATGTCGTAGGCGGAGATCGTCTTGGCGACGGTCCCAGCCGCGCCCCCCGCGGCGAAGAACCAGCGGGCCACCTCCTGACCGGCGCCGATTTCGGAGAAGCTACCGTAGATCGATTCGTCGAGGTTGATCGCCAAAGCCCGCTGAGCTGTGGGGTCAATGGCCAGCGGACGGGCGGGCATGGTCATGTCGGACATGGGAAGGCTGGGCTCCGGCGGGCGCGGCGTTCAGATTGCCTTTGACTCTTTTTCACTGCGGCCTCTATTCTTGGCACTCTTGAGTTTGCTGCCTATCCGTCTGATCCAGTTTTCACAAAAGGATTCTTCCTATGGCCAAGTCTCCCGCCAAAGTCTCTGCCCTCGACCAGGTCCGCTCGCTGCTCACCGGGGCGGAGACGAAGGTGTTGGAGTCGAGCATGGGGGCGGCGGTCGCCAAGGCCACCCGGGAGCAGGCTGCGGCGGCGTTGGTCCACGCCCGCACGCTCCGCGACAAGTGGCGGGATCTCCACGAGAAGCAGACCCGGTCGACGAAGCGTTCGGCGGCCGCCGGCAGCGCCGTCAACCAGCGGAGCCGCGAGAAGCACGAGGTGTTCGCCGATGCCGTGAAGCGGCTGGAGGCCAGGCTCGCCGAGATCGCCGGCAGTTTGAGCCAGGCGATGGGGAAGGGGAAGTCGCGGCTGACGGCGGCCGCCAAGACGCCGAAGGCGGCCCGCACAACGGCCAGCCGGGCCAAGCGAACGAGCGTCCGCGGCAAACTCAAGGCGGTCGTGGCGGAGATGAACCGCACAGGGCGGCCGAAGACCGCGAAGGCAGCGGCCCCTAAGCCCGTGGCGAAAGTCGGTGGACCGAAGGCAACTGCGGCGAAGGCCACCGCGGTGAAGACCACCCGCGGCGGACGGGCTCGCTGACGGAGTCGCGGCGTCTGTTCACTGTTCCGCATTCGCCCCGCCGTTCCGCATCCCGCTGAACTGTCCCGCAACGCGGAAATGCGGCTGTGATTGGCTTTCGGCCGGCGGATTGCCGCGACCAGACCGACGGGCCTACCGTTGCCCGCCCCCGGGACGGCGGCCCCGTGGAGGGCCGCCGGTTTATCCACCCCGGGGAACCTCGAGGGTTTGTAACGATGAATGGCAAGATGTTTGTCCGGTTGGTGGGAGCGGTGGCTTGTATCGGGGCGTTCGTGACGGCTGGGGATGCCGAGGCTGGCAGGGGGCACCGTCATCGGAGGTGCTGCGAGCCGTGTTGCTACACGGCCCCGGTCTGCTGCGAGCCGGTGTGCGTCACCAGTTGCGCCCCGGCGTGTGCGCCGGCCTATGAGACGGTTGCCTCCTACGATTGCTGCGGACGGCTCGTCTGGCGGCGGGCGGCCTGCTGCGAGACGATCGTCTCCTCGACGATCGTGGTGCCGGCAGCGAGTTGCTGCGGCATCGCCAGCACGGAATCGTCGGCAGCCGCCACGGTCGCGAAGACGACCCCGGCGAAGGAGTCGGTGAAGATCACGTCGGTCGTGGCTGCCAAGTAGGCTCGCGGTCGCCCAAGCCAGCGGCTGCCACTAGCCGCCGGGTTGACGCGGCACATCGGGTGAATGATTCGCTCACTCTCGCGCGGAGGCGTGGCCTCCGCGCGGGATTTTTTTGTCATGACTGGCCGTCATGTGCTCGAAGCGACGAGGGCTGAGAGCACGTCAGCCAGCGGTACGGTCGCGAACGACGTCGCGTAGTCGCTCATAGAGTAGGGGATCACGAGCAAGCCGGCGTGTACCGCCGAGCCGCAGCTGTAGACCACGTTGGGCACGTAGCCCACCCGCTCGTTCTCGTTGGCCAATAGGAGCGGCTCCGCAAGCCGGCCGATCACCCGGGCGGGGTCGTCGAGGTCGAGGAGCACAGCGCCGATCGCATATTTTCGCATCGCGCCCACACCGTGGGTGAGCACGAGCCATCCTGCCTCCGTTTCAATCGGCGAGCCGCAGTTGCCGACCTGCACGTATTCCCAGGGAAAGGTCGGACGCAGCACGAGCCGCCGCGAATGCCAGAAATGGAGCATGTCTGACTCCATGACATACATGTTCTCACCGTCCTGTCGCGACAGCATCACGTAGGAGCCGTTGATGCGCCGGGGGAAGAGCGCGAGCCCCTTGTTGATTATCTCAGAGCCGTTGAGCGTGCTCACACGGAAGCGGACGAAGTCTTCGGTCTCCACAAACTGCGGTAGCACCACGCTCCCGTCGAAGGCCGTATAGGTGGCGTAGTAGTGGATCGAGCCGTCGTCCTCGACGAACCGCACGAACCGGGCATCTTCGATGCCATTCGTCTCAGCCGGCGAGTAAGGAAAGATGATTCGCTCCGAGATGTCGGAGTCGGGATCGCACTCGATCTCGTAGTTGGCCTTGGCTAGCGCGAGGATCGCGGCGGCCGTCGGCTCCCACTCCCGCCGACGCGACCGCTGCTGGCGGGACGTGGCCGCGAGCGAGCCCTCCAGGTCGCGGAGCGTGAACCCGTCGTCGAGGGCGGTGAAGACGGCGTCAACGAAGCCATTTCCCACGCCCAGTTCGGAGAGTTTCCGCAGGAACAGCGGCTTGTCGTAGATGGCGCTGGCCACCACCCGCGGTGCGGTCACGAAACCGGTGGGAGCAGCGAGGGTGATACTGCCCGCGGCATCGACCGTGCCGGAGCGGAAGCCGACGCTCGAGACGTGCCCTTCGCCGGTGGCCCGCAGGCTGACGATGAACCGGGCCGTGCCCAGAGGGCAGCCCTCTTGGTTGGGATACCAGACGAGCGACGGGTTGAAGAGGGCGGCGCTTTCGAGCGCGTACTCCTGCGTGAAGTAGGAGCCGATCAGGAGCCGCCGGGATTCCGTGAGCGGCTTGTCGGTGAGGAGATGATGCTGCACCGACTCGAACCGCTCCTGGAAGAAGTTGACGAGCCGCTGGTGGCGTCCGTGAAACTCCGAGAGGACGGCGGCCAGAAGCGCATCGACCTCGTGATCGCCAAGCGCCATCACCCGGCCGATGATCCGCGTCGCCCGCTGCGGGTTTGTCGGCTCGAACGGGCGGTAGAGCACCCGTGCGTTGTTTGGCCGGAGCAGCACGCCGGTGCGGGTCACATGCATCAGAGGTCGACTCCGGTCGTGTCGTGAGCGTCAGCGGCCGCAGATTCCCCTTGCCGCCCGCGGCGGCAGGGCAGCCCGATTATCGTTTGGGGGCGATCCTCGCTGCTCGGAGAGCGTTGCCTCGAGGAACCGCATCTCCACGATGGCAGCGAGATAGGCAAGGGTCGATTCCGCCCCCTGATTCTCGTTGGCCCGGTCTTCGAGCAGCCCGTCTCGGCAACCGCCGGTGTGTGGATCGCCGACGACCGTGCCGAGGACGTTGTGTCCATGAAACCAGTCGAACGCGTTCCAGGCACGTTCCAGCCAGCGCGGATCGCCGACGGCATGGAAGGCCTCGCAGCAGGCGGCCACCATCGCCTGGGCCTCGATCGGCTGCTGGTCAAACTCCGCCCCAAGACCGTCCCGCCGCAGGAACCCGCGGCAGCCGATAGGCGAGAAGCGGCCGGACGGAGATGTCTGCCGCTCGGCAAGCCATTCGAGCATGGCGATACCGGCGTCGAGTGCCTCCGTCTGCGCTGCCCAGCGGCCGGCGGAAATCAACGCCTGACACGGCCGGGCGTTCTCATAGGCGACCACGTCCTCGAACCACGGCCAGTCGGGGTCGGCGTTGCCCTGGTGGAGCGCGAGCAGCCTGTCGGTGAGCGTCTGCCGGGCGGCGATGGCGAACCGGTCGCCTTGGAGCCGCCGGAAATATTCCTGGAGGCCGACGATCGTCAGCGCCCAGCCACGCGGGCTCGTGGTCGCAAGCATCGCCCGCACCGCGGGCTCGAACAACCGCATCGCGAACCGCCGCAGCCCCTCCTGCCGCGACCGGCCGATGCATGTCCCGAGCGCCACGATCGCCCTGCCCAGGCAGTCGTCTGAGCCCGAGTCGTCGAGCCAGCGGCGGTCGTAGTCCATCATGTTACGGAAGCGGCCGGTTGCCGGATCGAACGCATGGCCCAGAAACGACGCATAGGTGGCGACGGCCCGGGACGTCTTTCGCGACTCGAGACCCAGATCCTCGAGCAACACCATCAGCACAAGCGCGCGGGCGTTGTCGTCGGTGCAGTAGCCCTCGGCCCGCGCCGGGACGTCATAGGTGGCGTGTTGGAACAGACCGGTCGCGTCGGTGAGTCGCCAGAGGTGGTCGAGCGTGACCACCGGCAGCCGGCGCCGGGGAAGCGTGGTCAGAGCGCTTGCCGTTCCGCGGCGAGGCTTGACCCGGGTCGCGAGCCTCGTCCTGCCAAACGCCTCGGCATAGCGGTCGGCGACGCGGCTCCACACCATGTCGCGGCCGAGCAGCCAGGCCCGCTTTCGCATCGCGTGCCGCCTGGCGTCGTCGTCCAGGAGGCTAGAGACCTCGCGGGCAATCGCCGTGGGATCCCGAAAGGGCACGAGCACGCCGCGGCCGTCTGCCAGCAGTTCCCGAGCGTGCCAGTAGGGTGTCGAGATCACCGCCTTGCCGCAGCCGAACGCGTAGGCCAGTGTGCCCGAGGTGATCTGGTCCTCGCCGAGATAGGGGGTGATGTAGATGTCGGCCGCACCGATGAAGGCGAGCAACTCCGGCATCTCGACGTAGCGATCGTGGAAGACGACGTGCCCCGCCACGCCGAGGTTGTCGGCCATCCGTATGAGTGACTCGCGGTAGCGCTCCCCTTGCTCGCTGAGGAGGTGCGGATGGGTGGCGCCCACCACGAGATAGGTCACGTTGGGATGCCGGGCGACGATTCCGGGAAGGGCTGCGATTACGTGCTCGATCCCCTTGCTGGGCGACAGCAGGCCGAACGTGAGCAGGACGTCCGACCCCTCGATGCCGAAGCGGTCTTTGTGGAAGTTGGGATCGGCGAACTCCATGTCGGGGATGCCATGGGGGATCACGTCGATTCGATCATCAGCGACGCCGTGTATGGAACGGAGGAGTTCCCTGCCTCGATCGGACATCACGGCCACGCGGGCCGAGAGGTGAAGCACCTCGTCGAGCACCCGCTGTTGGTCGGGGGATGGCCGGGCGAGTACCGTGTGGAGCGTTGTATGGACAGGCATCCGCAGGTCGTGGAGCAGGTCGAGCACGTGCCCGCCCGCCGTGCCACCGAAGATGCCGTATTCGTGCTGCAGCGACACCACGTCGACGTTGGTGAGATTGAGAAACTCGGCAGCCCGGCGGTAGGTGGCGGGGTCGCCATCGTCGCAGGCGAAGCGGACCTCGGCTGGATAGTCGTAGTGCTGACCGCGGTCGTTCATGGCCACGACGAAGCAGTCGGCCTCGGGCAGCCGGTCGGTGACGGCCGAGCGGAGGTCGTGGGTGAACGTCGCCAGTCCGCAGCGCCGCGGAACGTGGTTGCCCACGAACGCGATCCGGTCGAGTGAGGCGTGTGGCATCGGGATACCTGGCATGCGTGGCGGGCATGCATGCCGGTGACCTCTCGCCATCCTACGGGCAACGAACTCTACGGGCGACCAGCGGGCCGGGCGAATCGCTGCGAGGCGTCGCCGTGCCTGCCGCCGCGGACACGTGGCATCCAGCCCGCGCGGAATGCTGGTGGCCGCGGCCTACGCATGCGCGGGGGTGATGATCTGCGACAGGAGTGGCAGCAGCTGCTTCTTGCGGCTGACCACGTTTCGCAGTTCGTAGAGTCCGCGGTCGAGCCGCGGATAGTTGATGTCTTCCCAGGCTTCCGACTCGTGCGAGAGGAGCAGGAGGGAGCTCTGGCTCACGACGTCGGTGACGAGCAGCGCCGAGAAGTCGAGGCGGTGCCGTTCGGCAAACTCTTCCAGGGCCGAGCGGAGATCATCCTTCCGCTCCCAGAAGAGGTCGAAGCCGGTCTCCTCGATCTGCGAGATCGAGAACCGCACTCCGTGCTCGGTGAACTCCTTGCAGTCCTCGCTGATCACGCCGACCGGTGGCTTCGACCGTAGGGCCGAGCCAATCTCGAAAAACTCCTGGGCATACTGGTCGAGGTCGACCAGACACAGCTCGCGGAGCCAAGCGAGCACCTGCCGGTCGGTGTCGGTGGTGGTGGGCGACCTCAGGAAAAGCGTGTCGGAGATGATGCCTGAGGCCATGCAGAGGGCGATCTCGGGCCGTGGCGTGATGCCGGCAGCCCGGAACTGCCGGGCCACGAGCGTGCAGGTCGACCCCACCGGCTCGTTGATGAATCGGATCGGCTGCGTCGACTTCAGCCCGCCGCCGAGGCGATGGTGGTCGAGCACTTCCACGATCTCCGCGTCTTCGGCGCCGCTGACGGCCTGGGCCAGTTCGTTGTGGTCGACGAGCACGAGGCGGGGCTTGGGCGGATTGATAATGTCGGTCTTGAACGAGTAGCCCAGCAGCCGGCCATCGTCCTCGATGACGGGAAACACCGGTTGCGACGACCGCTCGACGATGCCGCGTGCCTCAGCGAGGCTCGCCTTACCGTCGATCGTGACAAAGTCGCGGTTGACGACGGGGTCGATGAACTGGGCCGAGCGGATCCGCAGCACTGTGTTGATGGTGTCGAAAGGGCTCATGATTACCGACACCCCGCGGATCTTCGCGAGTTCGATCAGCCCGGGTGAGAGCGTGAAGCCGCCGGTCACGACCAGCACACGCACACCATGCTCGATCGCAGGCAGATGGATCGAGGGCCGGTCGCCGCAGACCACGACCAGCAGCTCAGCGGGAAACTTCCTCATCCGGTCGGTGAAGCCCTCGGCGCTCATCGCGCCGACCATCACCATGAGCTCGTCCTTCCGCGCGGGATCGACCAGGTGTTGAAAGCCGCCGCCGAGCACGTCGTGAATCTTCCCGAGGCAGGTCGATATCGTCCGCGACTTGACTGGGTCGTGATCGTTGTGGAAGAACAGCTTCATCACTTCGAGCACGGAGAGCACGCCCACCACCTGGCGGTCGTCGTCGATCACCGGGAGGGCCCGCAGGTCGGCGGCCTGCATCCGCTGATAGACCTCGTGGAACGATTCACCGAACGAGGCGGTCACGACGTCGCGACGGCAGAGGTCTTCCGCCGAGGGCCGCACATCCATGATGATCCGGGGTGGTGCGAGGCCCGCTCGTTCGAGCGCATACTCCGTCCGCTTGTTCGGCGGCCCGCAGCAGGCGGCCACAGCGTCGGGCCGC
Source organism: Planctomicrobium piriforme (assembly GCA_945869735.1). Lineage (GTDB taxonomy): Bacteria > Planctomycetota > Planctomycetia > Pirellulales > UBA1268 > QWPN01. Next base: position 8,158 of record CAMBPQ010000034.1, on the reverse strand, counting down.
GTGGTCTGCTGGAGGAGATCGGCGTAGGCGATGGCGGAACAAATCGCGTCGGTGTCGGGATTGCGGTGCCCGAAGACGAAAACACTCATGGTGCGGCGGTGGTGGGTGCAGGGTCGGGAGGCGACGAAGGATTGTCCCGCACAGACCGGCTCAGAGGCAAGAAGAGTTTAGGCCCGACAAGATCGTCCTCCCAACGGCATGGTCGGTCGTGTGGGCCGTGGCCGTGAGGTCGGTATGGAGCGTGTCGCGGGCGGCGACGTCGACCCGACCACCGTGGGCGACCGGGAGGCCGCCGTGCTGGCAGAACGACCGGAACCCCCCGGCGGATGAGCGAGTACTTATGATAGGTTCTGGTTCCGCACGCAACCAACCTCGGAGCACCGTTTATGCATCTGCCCCGCTGCACGCTTTTGCTTGCACTCATCTTCCCGTCGTCCAGTGTCGCATCTGCTCGCGACGACGTGCCGCCCACGCAAAGCCTGCCTCCGATCTTCGACGGCAAGGACCTCACCGGCTGGAAGGCGTCAAACGAGCCGTCGTATTGGAAAGTCGTCGATGGCGTGCTCGTGGGGCAAAGCGACGACCGCAAACTCGCATCGATGCTCTACACCGAGCAGTCGTACGGCGACGTGATCGTCGAGGGGGAGGTGCGGTTCATGGGCGAGATCGACAGTGGCATCATGGTGCGGCAGCCCGAGGTGCAGGTGCAGATTGGCGTGTCACGGAGCCTGCAACGCGACATGACCTGCTCGTTCTACACAGGAAAATACCCGGAGGAGGCGCGGGCACCGAAGGCCGCCGAGCTGTTGAGGCAGGGCGAGTGGAACCGCATTCGGCTCGAGGCCAAGGGCGACACGTTCACCGTCTGGCTCAACGGCGAACAGGTGTCGCAGTACAAGGACGCGAAGTACGCCAAACCCGGCCCGATCGGCCTGCAGGTTCACGGCGGGCTCCTCATGAAGGTCGAGTTTCGCGACCTGCGGGCGCTGGCGCTGGAGGACCGGTAGCAAGGATACGGGAGACGGCGCGGTGAGTTCCAGGAAGCCCGGAGCGCGAGCGATGGGTATACGCGTGGCGACCGTGATGACGGCATGGAGCGGGTTGGGGTGGGTGGCAGATACCCCTGCGATCGCGCTTGGGGCTTCCTGAGGACTGGGGTAAGCGGTACAAGCGCCGTTGGCGTGGTCCACGGCCGCGGGTAGTCTGAAGGCGTCGTACAGGCTCTTCCACCCCCGAGGATTCCCCTCTTGGCTGGCACCGCGAATCGTCGGGGTTTTCTCTCCACATCCCTCACGGGGGCCGCGACCGGCGGCTTCGTCCCTGACTTCGCCTGGACGGCGACCGCGTTTGCCAACACTGTCGCGAACGACCGCCCGCGGATCGGCTGCATCGGCGTGGGGTCAATGGGCACGGGTGACGCCCACGGGCACGCGACGTTTGGCGACATCGTCGCTGTGTGCGACGTCGACAACCGGCACGCCGAGCGGGCCCTGAAAGAGAATGCGAAGGGCAAGGGACCGACAAAGATCGATGGCACCGACGCCAAGCATCCCGTGCCCTTCAAGGATGGCTATCCGACCGTCGACGACTGCTCCAACACGTCACAGGATTTTACGGTCAACTGCACGCTTCCCAGCGGTGTGCAGATGGTCGTCACCAGCCGTGGCGACAACGGCATCCTCTTCGAGGGCACAAAGGGGAGAATCTTCATCAACCGGCAGAAGATCACCGGCGCGCCGATCAAGGAGGGCTGGGACAAGGACCAGTTCACCGACGCCGACGCGGTGGCACTCTACAAGGGCAAACCTTTCGAGGGGCATCAGGAAAACTTCTACCGCTGCATCCGCGAGGGGGGGCTGCCGGTGTCGGATGTGTTTAGCCATGTCGCCACGATGAACACCTGCCACTTGGCGGGGATCGCCGCGCGGCTGGGCCGCACGATCACCTGGGACCCGAGCGCTGAGAAGATCGTGGGCGCTGAGCAGGCTGCCGCCTTCGCCGCGCGGAAGCCGCCGTCTGGCTACGAAAACCTGCGGGTTTGAGGCTTTCCGCGACGTGTCACCACTGAAGCCCGACGGAAGTTGTTTGCTCGCGCCAGGGCGTCGTGTCGGCGGCACTGGCTCCGCGCTTTTCGCCGTCAGCATGGTCACGCTCGTCACGCTCGCGACGTGCAGCCCGTGGATCGTACAAAGCGCGGTTGAGATTCTCTCGCTCGATTCGACGACACCGATCGAGTGGCTTCCGGAGTCGTTTCCGCCCCGCCAGGCCTACGGGCTGTTCTGCCGCGAGTTTGAGAGCGGTGACGTCGTGGTGGCGTCGTGGCCGGAATGCACGCTCGGCTCACCCGCGATCGATCGCTTTATCGCCGCCGCCACGGGGCCGAATGCCCCCCGCAACGCCGGCGGCAAGCTCTGGTTTGAGTCGGCAGTGGCCGGTACGACCGCGCTCGAGCGGCTCACCTCGCCCCCCTTGTCCCTCGATCGAGACACGGCGATCGAGCGGCTCAAGGGCGTGCTCGTGGGCCCGGACGGCCGGCAGACCTGCCTCATCATCGCCTTGACCGAGGCGGGCCTCACCGACCGCAGACGCGCGACGGCGTGGATCCGCGACACGCTCCTTCGCACGGCCACGACCGAAGCCGACGACCTGCACCTCGCCGGATCCGTCGTCGACAACGTGACCGTCGACGAGGCCAGTGCTGAAAGCCTGCATGTATACGGCGGCCCGGCGGCCCTTGCAATCTTTCTGCTTACGTGGTGGTCGCTGCGGTCGATGCGATATGCGCTGCTGGTGTTCCTGTTGTCGCTTGTGTGCGTCGGGCTCTGCTTCGTCTCGCTGCGGTTGTGTGGCGACCGGATGAATCCGGTGCTGATCGTGATGCCGCTGTTGGTGCTCACGCTCGGCGTGTCCGGGGGCATTCATCTGGTCAACTATCTGGGCGAGGCCTCGCAGCAGGGGGACGAGCAGATGGTGGCGTGGCGGGCCATCGCGCTGGGCTGGGTGCCGTGCAGCCTTTCCGCCGGCACGACGGCCCTGGGGCTCGCATCACTCGTCATCAGCGAACTGGAGCCGATCCGGGTGTTTGGATTTCATTCCGCGCTCGGTGTGCTGGCCACGCTTGCGGTCTTGTTCCTGATCGTGCCGGGCGTGTATTCGCGGTGGCCGATCCGCCGAGCCACTGGGGGCGACGTGGAGGCGAGCGCGACGTCTTCCCGCTTTGCAGCCGGCGTCGTGCGGAGTGCAGGCCCGATCGTCGTGGTGGCTGCCATCGCCATGCTCGTCGCCGTGGTCGGTGTGCCCGGCATTCGCACCTCCGTCGCGATCGACACCTTGTTTACGGCCGAGAGCCGGATGATCCGTGACTATCACTGGCTGGAGCAGGCGATCGGGCCGCTCGTGCCCGTGGAGGTGGTGCTTCGGTTTGGCGAGGCATCCGACATCCGTCCCGCCGAGCGACTCGACGCGGTGCAGGAGGTCGGGGCAGCGCTCCGCGACCTGCCGGAGGTGAGCGGCGTGCTCTCGGCCGCCACCTTCCTGCCGGACCTGCCGGCGGCCTCCGGCTCGCGTGCGGCTGCGCGGAAGGCCATCGTGGCCAGAAAACTCGAGGCAAATCTGGCCAGCCTCACCGATATGCGGATCATCCGCGACACGGGCAGGGAGCAGTTGTGGCGGGTGACGGCCCGCACCTCGGCATTGGCCGGTATCGATTACAGCGAATTTCTCGACGAGGTGCGACGTCGTGTCGACCCAGTCGTCGTCGCCCACGGCGGGGCCGCCCACGGGCTCACCGCCGATTACACCGGCGCGATGCCGCTGATCAACGCGATCCAGAAGACGCTCCTGCACGATCTGTTCACGAGCTTTCTGTCGGCATGCCTGGTGATCTCACTGGTCATGATGGTCGTCGAACGGAGCGTCGTGGCGGGGCTCGTCGCCATGATCCCGAACGTGTTTCCGATGGTGCTGCTCTTCGGACTTCTCGGCTGGACCCGCCTGGCGCTCGATATCGGCAGTGTGATGACGGCCTCGGTCGCGCTGGGCATGGCGGTGGATGGCACGTTTCACTTCATGACGTTTTTTCGCCGCGGCCTCTCACGGGATGAAGGCGGGGCGGACGACGCTGGCGGAGCGGCGGCCACGCGGGTCGGCGCCGTGTACGAAGCCTTTCGGCACTCGGCCCCGGCACTCACCCAGAGCGCGATCGTGTGCGGGCTCGGCATCCTTGCGTTCGCCGGCAGTTCGTTTGCGCCGACGAGACGGTTTGCGTGGATGCTGTCATTGCTCGTGGCCACCGCGCTGGTCGGCGACCTGGTGGTGCTGCCGGCACTGCTGGCCAGTCGCGTCGGCCGCTGGTTTGAACCGCGGCGGTCGAAAAACTCCTGAACGAGCGTCAGCCGCCTGTTTCGAAGCGGGCCTTGATCGCCTTCACCTCGGCGGCCTCGGGCAGCGCCTTGTAGAAGGCGTCGAGCGGATAGCAGCCGCTCCTGAGGCCGTGCCGCGGGGCGGTCGTACAGTCGGAGAAGGTCCGGCAGACTGCGCCGCGGGTGAGCGGCCGGCCGGCGAGTGAGTCGGCCGGCAGCGTGGGATACGAGAGCACCATCCGGCCGAGGCCGACAGCGTCGATCCAGCCACGGCCCACGGCGGCTTGCGCCGCGTGGACGACGAAGTCCTGCAGGTAGGTGTAGCCCGAGCCCACCATCACGAGGTCGGGCACGGCCGCCTTCGCCTGCCGTGCCGCATCGATCTGCCGCCACACGCCTGCGAGTGGATCCTCCGGCGGCGGGTAGCCGTCGGAGGGCGGAAATGCTGCGGGCCGAGTGATGTGGGGCACGGTGTAGGGGCTGCCGGCCGAGAGATTCACGGCGGTGACGCCCAGATCACGAAGCATCTCGAGCAGCGCGATCGGCTCCGTGAGGTCAATCCGCAGCGGGTCGTGCTCGTCGACGCCGAAGCCGCAGTCGTAGGGCAGGGCATCTGAAAAAGGATAGGGCTCGCCGCGGCCGTCGACCATCTGCCAGGGCACGGTGTCGAAGAGCGAGAGCCGCACGCCGATCGCAAGCCGGGGGCACTCCGCGTGGACTCGCGCGACGAGCGTGCGCAGAAGCCGCGTGCGGCCGGCGAAGTCGCCGCCCCAGGGGCCGGGCCGCCGGCGGGCCGAGAGAAACTCGTGGATGAGATAGCCGTGGCAGGCCTTGAGGTCGACCATATCGAAGCCGGCGGCATCGGCATCGCGGGCGGCAGCTACGTAGGCGTCGATCAGCCGCTCGATGTCGGCGTCGGAGATGAGGCAGGCCGTGTTGGCAGGATCGACGCCGTGGCGGGCGTCGAGGAGCGGGTGGTGGAAGGCGATCCGGGGCACGCGGCCGGCGGGCGTCGGCTTACTGAATCGGCCGGAGTGGGTGAGTTGCAGTGCCACGACGAGGTCGTCATCGCGGCCATGCACCGCGAGGTGGGCGTCTCGGAGGGCCGCCAGCAGCGTGGTGAAGCCCGCGCGGCCGCAGGCGGCCGCGCAGAGCTGGTTGGGATTAGCGCGGCCCTCGGCCACGACAGCCACCGCTTCACCGCCCCAGATCAGCTTAGCGCCGCTCTCACCGAAGTGCCGCCAGCGGCGGAGCAGGATCTCCGTGGGGAGCCCATCGAGGCTCGCATCCCAGCCTTCCATCGGATGGATGCACCAGCGGTTGCCCGCGGTGCGGCCGCCGAGCGGAAGCGGCCGGGCGAGTGGCGATCCGGCCGCTGCCGAGAGCGGCACGTCGTCGAGCGGAATCGGCGCGTCGATCGCCGAGAGATGGCCTCGCAGCTCGTCGACCGTCCGAAACCGCGCGACGCGGGGATAGGAGTGTGGCCTGGTGCTCATGGGGTGGCGTGCATCGCGGTGTCGATGCGTTCGAGGATGACGGCGATGATCTCGCGGTCGGAATCCGGGCGGCGTGGGCTCTGCGGGTGGGGCTCATCGGTCGCGAGCAGGCCGCGAAGATGGAGTGCCTGGGCCATCGAGTGCTTGTAGGCGGGCACGGGGCGGCGGAAGGCGAAGTCGCCAAGAGCCTGGAGGGCGTCGTCGAGTTCGTCAAAGCGTGGGTCGCCTGCGGCCCACCACTGGTCGCGCTGGGCGAACGCCTCCGGGGCGGCGGTGGAGAGTCCGAGCAGCCAGTCGCTTCCGTAGCGGACCATGTCGATGGCCAGATCGTTGCCGGTGAACACGTGAAACTCCGGCCGCAGCCGGTCGCGGAGGGCGAGCCGCTGCCACTCGAGACGACGCGAGAGCGACGAGTGCTTCGCGCCGATGCAGTTTGGGATGACGAGCAGTTCGGCGTAGGCATCCAACGAAAGCACGCGACCGCTGGGCACAAACGCGGTCGAGAGCTCGAAGCCGATGAAGCACTCGACGCGGGCCGCGAGCCGCCGCAGGCGGGTGAGACAATCGGCGTCGCTGCCGGCAGTGAGGCCGAACGACGGAAAGATCACCGGCAGGGCCCCCGCCTCGCTGATCATCTCCAGCTGACATCCATACCCGGCTTCGTCGAACGCGGCGTTAGGGGCGTCGATGACGCAGGCGCCCGCCACGAGTTCGCCCGCACCAACCACCTCGCGGGCCACGGAGAGTGCCCGTCGGCGGGTGGCGTCGTCGATGAGCTGCACGTAGCCTGTGTCCATGTTGACGGCGGGCGCGATGCCCGCGGCGTGGGTCCGGGCCACATGGGCGGCGAAGGCCTCCCAGTCGACTGTGAGGTCGGCCCGGAACGGGAGCAGGATCGCCGACATCCCGCGGATTCTGCGGCGGGGGCGGACGAGGGTGGCCGGATCGACGGACGTTGCGAATGCAGTGGTCATGAACGACGAGCCCCGGACAGAGGTAACTGTTCAGTTATTCTGGTCGATGCGGGCTACGCTGCCAAGCCGGTCAAGACGAGTCTTCGGAGATGCCATGACGTCCAGCCGCACATCGGCTCGCCCGGGGCGGGCCCGCGATCCGGCGCGCACCCGCGGTAGCCTGCTGGCGGCGGGCGTGCGGCTCTTTGCAGAGCGGGGCTACCACGGGGTGTCGGTCGACGAGATTGTCGGCCAGGCACGCTGCAACAAGCGGATGCTCTACCACTACTTTGGCGATAAGGAGGGGCTCTACGTTGAGGTGCTCCGCGCGGTCTATGCACGCCTGGAAGCCAGCGAGATGTCGCCCCTCCCGGCCCGGGGTACGACGGAGCAGAAGATCAGGAAACTGATCGCCCGGCACTTCGACTATCTCGTGCACAACCCCGACTTCGTGAAGCTCCTCCTCTGGGAGAACCTCAACGAAGGACGACTGCTCGCCAAGCACCCCGGGCTCCTGTCGAAGGCCCCGGTGATCGAGCGACTTCAGTCGATCCTGGAGCATGGCCGCGAGCGCGGCGAACTCGTCTGGTCTGGCGACGTCCGGCATCTGCTCGTGCTGATGATGGGAATGTGTTTCATATACTGCTCAAATCGCTACACGCTGCGGCAGGCGGTGGGGCTCGACGTGCTCCGGCCGCGGGTCCGCGCGGAAGGACTACGTCTGGCCCAGGATGCCTTTCTAGCTGCCATCGGTCTGCGGTCCGTCGGCAGCCCGCGCTGCCGACCGCGCTGAATGACCGCAACGTCCCCGCCGGGGGCCGCTACACTCCACGCCGACGCCCCCGATTTTTCGTAGCACGAGGATCGCATCACCCTCGGTCTCGCGCTGTCGCCGGTCGGCAAGCCGGCCGGTGCCTACAAGCCCTGCCTCATCATCGAGCGCATGGTCTACGTGTCGGGCCACCTGCCGCTTATGGCCGGTAGGTCGCTCGTGAAGGGGAAGGTGGGCCTCACGATTCTGCCCACACTCGTCGCCAACCTCGGCAGCCTCGATCGCATCGGTCGGGTGGTGAAACTGATGGGGCTCGTGAACTGTCCGACCGACTTCGTCCAGCACCCGCACGTCATCAACGGCTGCAGCGAGCTCTTCGCCGAGGTCTGGGGAGCGGATCACGGGGTGGGCGTGCGAAGCGCGTTCGGTGCCGGCTCGCTCCCGCTCGGAGTGGCCGTCGAGATTGAGGCGGTGTTCGAACTCGCCTGACCCGGGGCAGCTCTACCGCTCACCCGCCTCAGGAAGTCCGGAGCGCAAGTGATGGGTATGCGGGTGGGGCGGCCGTACCGCTCACAC
>CAMBPQ010000033.1 GCA_945869735.1 Planctomicrobium piriforme | reverse complement strand
CTCGTGCGACGGCAGGGCGGCTACGGACGCGGCGGCCGGCAGCGGATCGAGACCGACACCGTGACGTTCCTCTCGGGCATGTGGCGGGGCACGACGCTCGGCAGCCCTCTCGCCCTCGAGGTGATTAACAAAGACGCAAAACTCGAGCGGCTCGAGGACGTCGATCGTCCGCGGCCCGGCCATGCGGATCTCGCCGGATCGATCAAGCATTTGGGCGGAGTCCGCGCGGTGCTCGAGCGGGCCAGTGCCCGCGAAACGGCGGCCCGTGTTGCTGCCGGTGGCATGGCGAAGCAACTGCTCTCCCTCTTCGGCATCGAGGTTGCCGGCTGGGTGACCGAGCTTGGCGGAGTCGTGCTCGGAGGCCGCGAAGGGCCGCTCGCCGACCTGCGACGCGTCCGCGATTCAAGTGCCATCTACTCGCTTCACCCCGATCGCGACCCGGAGGTCACCGCCCTCATCGACAAGGTTGGCAAGGAGGGCGACACGCTCGGCGGCGTGGTCGAGGTTCGCGTCGATGGCCTGCCGATCGGGCTGGGCACCCACGCCCAGTGGGACCGCAAACTCGACGGTCGGCTCGCGCAGGCCGTGATGGCCGTGCAGGCGATCAAGGGTGTCGAGATTGGGATGGGTTTTGAAGCCGCACGGCGACGCGGCTCCGAGGTGCATGATCCGATCGAATACGACGCATCCGCCCGCGGCGGTCCGACGCTCGGCTTCGCGCGGCCGACCAACAACGCGGGGGGGCTCGAAGCTGGGATCACCAACGGTCAGCCGCTCGTCGTCCGCGCCGCGATGAAGCCGATCAGTACGCTTCGCAAGCCGCTGGGCTCCGTGAACCTCCGCACGAAGGAGCCCGAGGAGGCGGCCTACGAACGGAGCGACGTGTGCGCGGTGAGTGCCGCCAGCGTGATCGTCGAGAGCGTCGTGGCGTTCGAGGTGGCGGCGGCCCTGATCGACAAGTTTGGCGGCGACAGTGTCGAGGAGATGCGGGCCCGCTGGAATCTCTACCACGACATGGCGCGGAGCCGCTGAAAGAGCCCGACGGAACGGGCCCCGGAGAGATACGGATGTTCATCGAAAAGTCGGCCGGACGGATCCGGTTTTCGCGAACCGTGTTTCTCCTCAGTTGCTTGCTGCCGAGCGCGGCCATTGCCGGCTGGGCGGTTCACCTGCGGTCGGCGGCCCATCGGGAGGCCGTTAGGAGCCGGTGGCAGCAGGTCGTCGGTCTGCCGCTCGTCATCGGCGCGGTCGAGCACCCCCGCCCCGGCATGGTTCGCGCTACGGGGTGCGCTGTTCTGACGCCGACCGGCGCCCGGTTGATGGAGATTCCTTCGGTCGAGCTTGAGTCGGCCGTGGGCGAGGATCGGCTGCGAATCGACATGGTCCGGGTCGACGCCGCAGCGGCGGCGCTGCTCGGTGAACTCGCCCGGGAATGGCTGCGACGCGACGCGAGGCATCCCCGTAACTGCGTGATCGAAATCGCCGATTTCGAGTGGGAGAGAGGGGGGCGGCAAGGCGATGACGCCACGCCCCGAACGTCGACCATGGTTCGCATCGAATGCGTTGCCCAGGGCGGTTCGCGGGCTGTCCGCATCGTCCGTCACGCCGAAATCGAAGAACAGTTTCGTATTGTGCGTGCCGTCGCCGACGAAGGCGGCCGTACCGTGGAGCGCATCGAGTTCGAGGCCAACTGGGCCGACGCAGTGCCGCTGCCGATTCTCGCGTCGCTTGCGGGGTGCGCTGCCGACGCCGTTGCTGCGGCTGGGTCCGCGGCTGTCGCCAGCGGTGAAGTCGCCGCGACACTCGGCGAGGCGGGGTGGAGCGGTACGGCCCACGGCCGCGTCGAGGGCATCGATCTCGCCCGGTGTACGGTCGCGTTGCAGGCGCGAGCCACGGGGCAGGCCGCGATCGTCTTCGATCGCCTCACATGGAAGGACGGTCGGCTAGAGGATGTCACGGCGGAATGCAGCATTGGTGCCGGATGGATCGAGAACAGCCTGTTTGACAGACTCGTGATCGCACTCGGCTGCAAGCCGGGGCCCGCCGCCGCGTCAACGGGGCAGCCCGTGCGCTTGTTTGATGCCGCGGGTTGCGTGCTCCGGCTTGACGGTGGACGACTCGGCATGACGGCAACCCAGGCAATCGCCAACGGACTGGCAGTTGTCGATGGCGCGGTTCTCCTTCAGCCGCCATCGGCCGGCATTCCGTTCGATCGACTCGCGTGGATGCTGTCGCCTCCAGCCGCCACCTTCGTGCCGGCGGGTGGGCCCGGAGGATGGCTGATGTCGATTCTGCCCCCAGCCGGACCCGCAGCCGGCAGCGGCGATCCGGCGGGCACACGGGCCGCGAATCCGCCTTCCAGGGGGGGGCGACGGGATTTTTGACACATTTTTGACATGTGTCGGACCAGAGCCTGACGACAACAGGCTGCCCGAAAAGCCCGGCTGACGTCACAGTAGACATCCTGTCGATGACGACAGAAACGCGGTGGCCGGCTGATCGAGTCGGCGGCGTTTGAGTCCCCAGCCCCCAAAAAAACATTCGAGGTCGCACGATGCCTCCCCGCCCTCACTCGACCTTGCCGATCGATGACACTTCCGCGTATCCCTCAGACTCTGCGACTGCTGTCGCCGACGACGTGGAGGAGTTTGGCCGGTCCGCGATCCACGATCCGCTGGCGGTGGAAAAACAGGAACCGCGGCGCGAAGGCCTCCGCGACTCCTCGAAAGATCTCGACTGGCCTGCGGTGATCTGGATCGGGGGCGTGCACCTCGCGGCACTTGCTGCCCCGTTCTGTTTCACGTGGTCCGGTTTCGCCATCTGCATGGCGCTCTACTGGGTTACCGGCGGCCTGGGAGTCTGCCTTGGGTATCACCGACTGCTTACCCACGGCAGTTTCCAGACATCGAGTGTGATGCGGTTCCTGTTCGCCTTTCTCGGTGGAGTTTCGGGAGAGGGATCGGCGATCGACTGGGTGGCCAATCACCGCAAACATCATGCGTTCAGCGATCAGGATGGCGACCCGCATTCGCCGCAGGACGGAGGCCTCTGGGCTCACATGCTCTGGATTTTCCCGCAGCACACGGCCGCCGAGCTCCAGGCGCACACGAAGCGTTGGGCGCCCGATCTCGTCAAGGACAAGGGCGTGGTGTTTCTGCACAAGACGTTCCTGCTCTGGCACATCCTCATCGGCGCCACACTGCTCGGCTCGGGGTGGTACCTCTACGGCGGGTTCACGGGCATCTCGTGGCTGATCTGGGGGCTTGCGGTTCGGATGGTGATCGTGTTTCACATCACGTGGCTCGTGAACTCCGCCACGCACATGTGGGGCTATCGCAACTACGAAACGACCGACGATTCACGCAACCTCTGGTGGGTCGGGCTGCTGGCCTTCGGCGAGGGGTGGCACAACAACCATCACGCGTACCAGCGGATGGCGGCGCACGGCCACCGGTGGTGGGAGTTTGACCCAACCTACTGGGTGATCACGGGCCTGGAGAAATTTGGGCTCGTCTGGAACGTGGTTCACACTCCGAGCGGAATCAGCAGGAAACCTGCGGGCCGCGCCGTCGTCGGGGAATCATGATTGGCGAACCAGTTGCATTTTTTGGCCGGCTGGATAGACTCTGTCCCACGAATCCCATTTCAAACAATCAATGCCACCCATGGCGGGTGGATGTCGGCTGATGTCGCTCACCAAAGAACGCAAACAAGAGTTGATCGGTGCCAACCAGCGGGGAACCGCTGACACCGGTTCTGCCGAGATCCAGATTGCCCTCCTGACGGGTCGGATCTCGCACCTGACGGGTCACTTCAAGAAGCATTCCAAAGACTTCGCCAGCCGGCGGGGTCTGCTGATGATGGTGAGCCGTCGCCGCAGGCTTCTCGACTACCTCAAGCGGATTTCCCCGCAGCGGTATCTGGACATCATCCGTCGCCTGGAAATCCGCAAGTAGCGGATCGTACTCCCGAGGGCTTTGCTCTCGGGGCTCCGATGGCTGGCGTTGATTGGTGCGGGCTCGCCCGCGTGCTGTTTCGTGCAGCGCGTGTGGGCAGGAGTATCCGCATGGAAGAGGATCGCCCGGACGCTCCGGTGCGTTCGGCACGGACTGATAATGGCATGCTCGCAGGTCCGCGACCTTGTGGTCGCGAGGTGGGCACGTAAGGAAGGAAACGGGAAGCAACCTTGAAGCAGCGCGTTGAACGACAAATCGGTGACCATGTCCTCTCGATCGAAACTGGTTTTCTGGCCAAGCAGGCGGCCGGCAGCGTGCTCGTCACCTACGGTGACACGGTGGTGCTCGTGGCCTCTGCCACTGGAGCGCCCCGCGCGGGCATCGACTTCTTTCCGCTGACGTGCGACTACCGCGAGCGGGTTGCCGCTGCCGGCAAGTTTCCTGGCGGTTTCCTCAAGCGCGAGGGCCGGCCGACGCTCAAGGAAACGCTCACGGCGCGGCTGATGGACCGACCCATTCGGCCTCTCTTTCCGGAGGGCTTCTTCGACGAGGTCCAGATTCAGGCCAACGTGCTGGCCAGCGACCGGCAAAACGATCCCGACGTGCTGGCCATGATCGGCGCGTCGGCCGCCCTGTGTGTCTCGCCCCTGCCCTTTCATGGCCCGATCGGTAGCGTCAGGCTGGCCCAGATCGACGGCCGCTTCGTGCCGTTTCCCACGATCGACCAGCTCGAGGAGAGTGACCTCGACCTCATCGTCTCCGGCAGTCCGACCGCGATCTGCATGATCGAGGGCTTTGCCCGAGAAATGCCTGAGGATCGGATGCTCCAGGCTCTCGAGGAGGCGCATCGCGTCATCCGCGTGCTCTGCGAGATGCAGGACGAACTCGTCCGCAAGGCAGGCAAGCCCAAGAAGGAATACGTGCTGGCCGACTACTCGGCGCTTCGCGACCGCCTCACCCGTGACTTCCTCGGCGAGCTCAAGGTCGCCAAGTCGACGCTCGTGAAGGCGGATCGCGGTCAGGCCGTAAAGGCGCTCAAGGAGAAGGCGAAGGCCGCCGTCGCTCCGACGGAGCCCGCGTTCAATTTCAAGCCCGGCGCGGCGGGCGGCATCAGCGACGCCGATTTCTCGCATGTCTGGCATGGGCTCGAGGAACGGGCGGTCCGCGAGCTGATCCTCGAGGGCAAGCGTCCCGACGGTCGCGACCATAAGACCCTGCGTGCGATCCACTGCGAGGTCGACATGCTTCCGCGGGTGCACGGCTCGGCGCTCTTTCAGCGCGGCGAGACGCAGGCGCTCGTCACGATCACGCTCGGTACGGGCAGGGACGAGCAGCGAGTCGATGGCCTGATCGAGGAATACTCGAAGAAGTTCATGCTCGACTACTACTTCCCTTCCTACTCGGTCGGCGAGTGCCGTCCGATCCGCGGCCCCGGCCGTCGTGAGTTCGGCCACGGGGCGCTCGCCGAGCGGAGCGTGAAGCCCGTGCTGCCCGATCCGGATGTGTTTCCCTACACGATCCGCGTGATCTCCGACATCCTCGAGTCAAACGGCTCGAGTTCGATGGCGAGCGTCTGCGGTGCCACCCTCGGTCTGATGGCCGCTGGCGTGCCGATCTCCCATCCGGTGGCCGGCATCTCGGTCGGGCTGGTCAAGGAGAACGATGATCACTGGGTGTTGCTCACCGACATCATCGGCGACGAGGACCACTACGGCGACATGGACTTCAAGATCGCCGGCACGCAGAACGGCATCACGGGCATCCAGCTCGACCTCAAGATCACCGGCATCTCGCTGGCGATCGTCGAGGCGACGCTGCGACAGTCCCGGGAGGCCCGACTCGACATTCTGCGATCGATGCTCTCGGCGATCCGTCGGCCGCGTCCGGAGATTTCGATCTGGGCGCCGCGGCTGTTGCGGACGCGAATCGATCCTCAGAAGATTGGCCTCCTGATCGGCCCGGGCGGTAAGACGATCCGTGCCATCCAGGAACAGACAGGTGCCAACATCGACGTCGAGGACGACGGCACGGTGACCGTGGCCAGCCACGACGCCGAGGGGGCGATGGCAGCGATGGCACAGATCGAGGGCCTCACCGCATCGATCCAGGTCGGTCGGATCTACGAGGGACGGGTCACGAGCATCAAAGACTTCGGCGCGTTCGTCGAGCTGGTTCCTGGCAAGGACGGCCTCTGCCACGTGAGCGAGCTTTCCGACGATTTTGTGAAGAGTGTCGGTGACTTCTGCCGGATCGGCGACGTCATGCGGGTGAAGGTGATCGCCGTCGACGATCAGGACCGCGTCAAGCTCAGCCGCAAGGCGGCGATGCGAGAGCAGGCCGAGGCGGCGGGTGGCACCCCCGCTGCGGAGTGAAGGTCGTCACTGGAGCCTTGTGAGATAGGAGCCGGCCATGTCGTCCGATGACGATCGGGACCGCTCGCAGGCTGAGACATATGCGGAGTTTGCGGCTCTCGTGGGCGGTCTCGCCCACGAGATCCGCAACCCGCTGTCGACGATTCGGCTCAACATGGAACTCCTCGCCGAGGATTTCGAGAGCACCGACCCCGACTCGCCCACCAAGCAGCGGGACAGGCGGGCGAAGGCCAAGATCGACCTGGTGCGGCAGGAGTGCGACCGGCTCCAGAAGCTGCTGGGTGACTTCCTTGACTTCGCCCGGCAGGAGTCGCTGACCCTCGAGCCGGGCAACCTCAACACCGAGATCGGACAGTTGCTCGACTTCTTCGAGATTCGTGCGAAGGACGCGGGCGTGGAACTCATCCGCTACCTCGATCCTGAGCTCCCGGCCATCCGGCTCGACCGCGAAACCTTCCGCGCCGCCGTGCTCAACCTCCTGATCAACGCCGTGCAGGCGATGGATGGAGGCGGCCAACTCGTGGTTCGCACCCGGCCTTCAGGCCTGGGCGTGCTCCTGGAGCTCATCGACACCGGCCCCGGCATGGATTCCGAAACCCTCGGCAAGGTGTTTGGCGCCTTTTACACGACGAAACAGGGGGGCTCCGGCCTTGGCCTGCCCACCGCACGAAAGATCGTCGAAGCCCACGGCGGCACGATCGACGTCGAAAGCGCACCGGGCAGGGGCACCAAGGTCGCGATCTGGTTGCCCGCACCACCCCGCCTGCCGCGGTCTGGCAAAATGGATGTGCCCTCCGCACTGGCGTGAGCCGCTGCGGCAACTGGACGCCCGCCCCGCGGGCTTCGTACCATCCCCATGATGACCTCCTCCGCAGCACCATCTCGTCTTCCCGAGGCCTCTTCCGAGGCTGCCTCCCCGGCCGAGGGGCCGTCGGCAATCCGGGTGCTCGTGGTCGACAACGATATCGTCCATGCCCGCACGATGGGCGAGGTGCTGGCCAGGCTCGGCCACCAGGTGACGGTGGTGGGGAGCGGTGCCGACGGAAGCCGCAAGATTGAGTCGGAGGCGTTCGACATCGTGGTCACCGACCTGATGATGAACGACATCGGCGGCCTCGAGATCCTCGCCCGGGCGAAGAAGGCGGCGGCCGAGACGGAGGTGATCGTGGTGACCGGCCACGGTACGATTCCATCGGCCGTGTCGGCGATGCAGCAGGGCGCCTTCACCTACCTGCAGAAGCCGCTCGACATGGCCCACCTGCGGGCAGCGGTCGAGAAGGCGGCCGAGGGAGTGCGGCTGTGGCGACAAAATCAGGAACTCCATCGCCGGCTCGACGAGAAGTTTGGCTTCGAGGGGGTCATCGGATCGAGCTCACAGATGCTTGGGCTCATCGAGCGGCTCAAGCGGATCGCCCCCACCGACGCCACCGTGCTGATCCAGGGGGAGACCGGCACCGGCAAGGAACTCGTCGCCCAGGCGATTCATCAGAACAGCCCCCGGAAGAACAAGCCCTTCGTGGCGCTCAACTGCGCCGCCTTGAGCGAGAACATCCTCGAGAGTGAGCTCTTCGGCCACGTCCGCGGTGCCTTCACTGACGCCTCCAACGATCGGATCGGGAAGTTTGAATATGCCCACGGCGGCACGCTGTTTCTCGACGAGGTCGGCGACATGCCGATGGCTACGCAGATCAAGCTCCTGCGGGTGCTTGAATCGGGGGAGATCACGCGGGTCGGGTCCAACACGCCCGTTCGCGTCAACGTGCGGATTCTGTCGGCCACCAACCGCAACCTTGAGGATGCGATCGTGAGCGGGCCCTTCCGCAGCGATCTCTACCACCGTCTCAAGGTGGTGACGATCGCCATCCCACCGCTCCGCGACCGGGCCGCCGACATCCCGCTCCTGATCGAGCATTTTGTGCGGCATTTCGCGAAGCGGCACGCCAAGACGATCAAGGGCATGTCGCTGCCGGCGCGGGTAAAGCTCGCTTCGTACGCCTGGCCTGGTAATGTGCGACAGCTCAAGAACGTGATCGAAAGCATGGTGGTGGTCGACTGCGACGAGATGCTCGACGTTGACGACCTGCCGCTGGAACTCGAGCCCGACACGGCGGTCGCGGCCGGTCCGGTCGACATGCAGTCGGGGCTCGCCGCGCTCGTGGGCCGGCCGCTCGAAGAGGTCGAGAAGATCTTCATCGCCGAGACGCTCAAACTCACCGGTGGCAATCGCGAGCAGGCCGCTGACCTGCTCGGGATCGGCGAGCGGACCTTGTATCGAAAAATCAAGGAATACCAGCTCGGCTGAGCCGCTGGCACGCATGGGACGCATCCATCAACTTCCGATGTCGGTCGTCAATCGCATTGCCGCCGGCGAGGTGGTGGAGCGGCCGGCGAGCGTGGTCAAGGAGCTTCTCGAGAACGCGCTCGACGCAGCCCCCGCCCGGATCGACGTCGCGCTCGAGCAGGGTGGGATCGGGCTGGTGCGGGTGGTTGACGACGGTGGCGGCATCGAGGCCGCCGATCTGCCTCTGGCGGTGACGGCGCATGCCACGAGCAAGCTCCGCGTGGCCGAGGATTTGGAGCGGATCGGCACGCTCGGCTTCCGAGGCGAGGCGCTGGCAAGCATCGGCGAGGTGTCCCGGCTCGTGATTCGCTCCCGCATCCCCGACGGCACGGGGGCCACGATCACGGTCGACGGCGGCAACGTCGGCGATGTGATGCCCGACGGGTGCGCTGTCGGCACGACGGTCGAGGTCCATCAGCTCTTCGGCAACGTGCCGGCGCGACGGGCCTTCCTTCGCGCCGCCCAGACCGAATGGTCCCATGCCTCGGATGCCTTCGTGCGGACGGCGCTGGCCCATCCGGGTGTGGCCCTTTCGCTCTCGCACAGTTCGTCCTCGGCCGACAAGGGCCGCCGCGTCCACGATCTTCCGGCCACCGATGCCTGGCGAACGCGGATCGCTGATCTTTTTGGTCCGGCGCTCGGCGATCGACTGATCGAGGTGGAAGCCGATGATGGCGAAGTTTCGGTACACGGCTTCGTCGGTCGGCCAGAAGACGACATGGCCAGCACGCGGCTTCAGTACCTGTTTGTCGGCGGCCGGCCGTTTCGCGACCGCTCGATCCTGCACGCCGTGCAGGAGGCCTACCGTGGCCTGCTGCTGTCGGGTCGACAGCCGATCGTGTTTCTGTCGTTCGACTTACCTCCCGAAGCGGTCGACGTCAACGTCCACCCCGCCAAGATGGAGGTGCGGTTCCGAGAGCCCTCGCGGCTCTACCGGCTCGTGCTCGCGTCGCTGCGGTCGCGGTTTCTCGCCGGCAACGTCACCACAAGACTGGAGCCGCCGCGAATCGATGCCGCCCCAATCCAGGTCCGCATTCCTGAGTTTGAGCCGTTCACGCCTCGGGCGACCTCGCCGGAATCCGCACTGTCGTCGCCGAGCGAGCGTGGCCCGTCGCCGGCCTGGGAACGTGACGAGCAGCGGCAGGAGTCTGTGGTAGACGAACGCGCCGTGCAGATGCATGACCGGTACATCGTCGTAGAGAGCGGCGACGGCATCGAGGTCATCGATCAGCACGCCCTCCATGAGCGGCTGCTTTATGAAAAGCTCAAGGCGTCGGTCGCGGCCGGCGGCCTGGAGGTGCAGCCCCTGCTGGTACCCGAGCGGCTCGATCTCGATCCCGTGGCCCTGGAACTCATCGGTGAGCATGCCGGCACACTGGAGCAGGCTGGTATGCGGGTCGAGCCATTCGGCGGATCGACGGTGATCGTCACGTCAAAGCCCGCGCTCGCGGGTGACACGCCGGCGTCCGAACTCGTTCGCGAGGTGCTTGATCGGCTGGCGGCCACGTCGGCGGCCGGGGGCGGCGCCGGCATGCTCGTCGACGAGGTGCTCCACGGACTGGCATGCCGGGCGGCGATCAAGGCGGGAAACCGGCTCTCGCAGGCCGAGGTCGACGCGCTCGTTCGCGACCGGCGGATCGTTCAAGAGTCGCATCATTGTCCACATGGTCGTCCGACGTCGCTCACGTTGTCGCGGCAGGAACTCGACCGCCAGTTTCGCCGCACCTGAAGGTCTGGCCGCGTCGTCGGCCAGGAAGGAGACATCCATGATCTGCGTGAGCATTGGCCGTGGCCGTCATCGCCATGTCATCGTCGAGCAGCAGCACCTTGTCGACAACGGCATCCGGCTCGTCGAACTTCGCCTCGATTACCTTCAGGGTGAGGTGCAGGTGAAGCGGCTCCTTAAGGACAGGCCCTGCCCCGTCATCGTCACCTGCCGCCGGAAGACCGACGGTGGCCGGTGGGAGCATTCCGAGGATGCCCGGCTGCGACTCCTACGGACGGCGATCGTCGAAGGAGCCGACTATGTTGATCTCGAGGACGACGTAGCGGCAGGCGTGCCACGGTACGGGGCCACGAAGCGAATCGTGAGCCACCACGACTTCCAGAAGATGCCCGCCGATCTCACGCATCTGCACAGGCGGCTTGCCTCGATGGACGCCGACGTCGTCAAGATCGCGGCGATGGCGAACCATCCCACTGACAACCTGCGAATGCTGGAGATGGTGCACGCGAGCAGGTCGCCCACCGTGGGGATCTGTATGGGCGAGATCGGCGTGCCGACGCGCGTGCTGGGCGGCAGGGCCGGGGCCCCCTTCACGTTCGCCACCTTCAACGAAGACCGGGCACTGGCCCCCGGCCAGATCGGCTGGCGGCAAATGAAGGAGATGTATCGCTACGACTCCATCACCCCCGCCACGAAGATTTATGGCGTCGTCGCCGATCCGGTAGCCCACAGCCTCAGCCCCGTCGTTCACAATGCGGCGCTCGCTGCAGCCGGCATCGATGCGGTCTACCTGCCGTTCCGCGTGCCCCCCGAGCAGATCGACGAGTTTCTTTCGGCCTCCGCCCGCTGGCCGCTGACAGGATTGAGCGTGACGCTGCCCCACAAGGAGGCGGTGCTTCGCCACGCCTCCCGCGTCGACGGCCTTGTGAAGGCGATCGGCGCCGCCAACACGCTCAGCTTTGCCGCGGACGGCATCGTGGCCGCCAATACCGACGCGTCGGCCGCGGTCGAAAGTCTGGCGGCAGCGCTCGAGACCGACGAGCAGCCCTCCGGAGGAGATGGGCTCGGCCTGAAGACGGCGATCGTGCTGGGCGCCGGGGGTGCCGCCCGGGCCGTGGCCTTCGGCCTCAAGCAGCGGGGAATCGAGGTGACGGTCACGTCACGGACGGTCGAAAGGGCACAAAAAATCGCCGCCGAGGTTGGCTGCAAGGTGGTCGACTGGTCTGCCCGTCATCGAATGCCTTTTGACTGCGTGGTCAACGCCACGCCGGTGGGAATGCATCCCAACGTCAACGAGTGCCCCTATGAGAAGGAACATCTTCGGCCGTACATGGCTGTCTTCGACACCGTCTACAATCCGGAGAACACCCTGCTCATCAAGGAGGCCCGTAGCGTCGGATGCCGGATCGTCACCGGAGTGGACATGTTCGTCCGTCAGGCGGCGATCCAGTTTCGGATCTGGCACGGCACCGAGCCGCCGCAGCACGTGATGCGGGAGGCGCTCAAGCGGGCCACGGCCTCGGCGAAGCAGCCGACGTGACGCCCGCGACTTCGAGGAACACTTGTCCCATGCCAAGGATCACCCTGATCGGATACCGCGGCTGTGGGAAATCGACCATCGCGGCGTTGCTTGCGCGGCGGCTGGGCATCCCGTGGCACGACGCCGACGCGGTGCTCGAGGAGCGTGTCGGCCTCTCGATCGTGAGTATCGTGCGGGATCGAGGCGAGCCGGCGTTTCGTGACCTGGAAGCGGAACTGTTGGCCGGCTTGCTCGGCGGGGAGCCGTGTGTCCTGGCGACGGGCGGCGGGGTCGTGCTGCGGCCGGGAAACCGCGACCTGCTCCGGGAGCGTGGCCGGCCGGTCGTGTGGCTGACCGCGCCGGCGGATGTGGTGCGGGCACGGCTGGCCGCCGATCCGACGACCGCCGCCCGGCGGCCCGGCCTTTCAGGAGTCGATCCGCTCGCCGAGGTGGCCGCAGCGCTCGCCGCTCGCGAATCTCTGTATCGCGGATGCGCCGACGCGGTGTTCGACACGGCCCGCGAGCCGCCCGAACGGGTCGCGGAGGCCATCATTGCCTGGCTCGAACGGTGGGATGCAGCCGCGGCGAGCGGAACGGCCGCGCCGGAGTCGTCCGCATGAGTCATGGGCACATCGCCACGGTCGTCGCCGCCGATGGATTCATGGCAGGCCTGCTTGTGGCCGTCGTAGGGATCGCGGCGGGGCGGCTGCTGACGTCGGCCGTCGGCCACCTCGTCGAGCCTCTGCCGCGGGGCCGGCGGTTGCTCGACCGCGCGGTCGTCGTGGCCGTAGCGGCCGCCGCCGTCGCGACGTGGTGGTGGGAAGCGCGGATGCGCGGGCAACTCCCCGTGGGCATCGGCATGCCGACCGCCCACGACGGGCTGTCGTTGGTCGTTCGATGTGCGGGCCATCTGGTCCTGTTCTTGCTGCTGGCAGCGGCGACCTGGGTCGATCTGCGGCACCGTGTCATTCCGGACATCATCACGGTCCCGGGGGTGCTCGTGGGCATGATGGCAGCCGCCCTCTGGCCCGATGTGCTCATGCCGATCGCCCGCGAGGTGCCGCGGTCGTTCGCGCCGCCACTGCTCGAGGCCGACGTGCTCGGTGCATTCGGCGGCGTGCGCGACGCTTGGCCGGTGTGGCTGGGCTCGTCGCCTTCGGTCTGCGGACTGCTCGCGGCTGCAATGATCTTCGCGGCATGGTGGCTGGTGGGAACAGAGCCCTTCACGGTTACGACCGGGGTGACGCCCTGGTGGCGCCGCGCCGTGATCGAGCCGAGGAATCTTATCGCGGTTGTCGGTGCCGGGATCATCGGCAACGCGTGGATCGCCGGCGGCCTTCACTGGCGTGGGCTGGCGTCATCGCTCGTAGGGTTGGCTGTGGCTGCCGGCATCATCTGGCTGACGCGGGCCGGCGCATCCCGCGCCCTCGGCCGGGAGGCGATGGGCCTCGGGGATGTCACGCTGATGGCGATGGTCGGCAGTTGGCTCGGCTGGCAGCCCTGCGTGCTGATCTGCTTCCTGGCGGTGTTCATTGGGCTCGTGCACGGCATCGTGCAGGTCGTCGTCCGCAGCGAGACAGAACTCCCCTTTGGCCCGAGCCTCTGCGTTGGATCCGCCGCCGTCGTCGTCTGGTGGCGGCCGCTGTGGGAGCGGACCGCGGTCTTCTTCGACCGGCCGCAGGATCTGGCGATCGTGGTGGGGGCGGTGATCGTGCTGACCGCCATGACGCTGTGGATCTGGCACCAGATCCGTCCCATTGAGGTTGGATAACCCGCGATTCGTGGCCCGGTGGCGGCCTTGCCCCACCCGCCGCACCTTCCCTACCATCCGGCCCGTCACCCTCGGTCCGGAGAGTCTGCATGCCGCCGCTGCACTCGCACCGTCAACCCGCCCGCCGGGCCACGGCCTTGGCTGCGGCAGCGGTGTTTGTGTTTGTCGCAGGTGGCTGCGTGAGCAATCCGTTTAACAAGCAGGAGTCGCTGGCCCCCCCGAGCCTTGAGCCGCCTCCCAGCGTGGCCGCTCCGGCCCACACGATCCCGCACGCGTCATCTTCGTTCGCACCGCCATCCTACGCCGACGTCGATGGACCAAAGCTCGAGGCGGCGCTCGTCCGCACGCAGCAGGAATCACAGGTCATGCAGGACGAGATCGCGGCGCTCCGCGACCAACTCGCGAGCACCTCCTCACAGCTCGCGCAGGCGCGGGTCTCGGGCATGCCTCCGGGAGCCGCCGACAAGCCGCCCCGTACGAGTAGTGACGGCGGCATGTCGACGACTCCCGTTGTCATGCAGTCGGCCATGACGCAACTCAAACTGCCGGAACTGCAGTCCCGGTTCGACGGCGCCGTGATTCGGATCGATATCCCAGCCGACCGGCTCTTCGACGATGGCACCGCGAACCTGTTACCCGAGGGGGCAGCCGTGCTCACGCAGGTGTCGAACGAACTAGAGCGGGTCTACCCGGGGCACTTCATTGGAATCGAGGGGCACGTCGACACCGAGCCCCTACAGAATGCCTCCTGGACGTCGCCCCATCAGTTGACCGCCGCCCGGTCGGCCGCCGTCTTCGACTTTCTCACGACCCGCACGTCGATGCACGAGAACCAGCTCTTTCTCGTGGCCCACGGGGCAAACCATCCGCTCGTTTCCAATGCCACGTCCGTCGGCCGCGCTCGGAACCGGCGGGTCGAGTTGGTCGTGTATCCCGACCGTGCCGCGGCGACCGAGACCGCCGGCCGGTGAGGCCTGCCGCTGCCGATCTCCGCGGGTCGAAGCCGTAGCCCCGTGGGTGCTCCGGCAGCTTCAAAAAGTGGTTAGACTGCGGTCCATGGTCACCATCGTCGATTACGGCAGCGGCAACCTGCGGAGCGTGCAGAAGGCCTTTGAGCGGCTTGGTGCCGAGGCGCGGATCACCGACGATCCCGAGGTCGTGGCAAAGGCCGGCCGAGTGGTGCTGCCCGGTGTGGGCGCCTTCGGTGATGCGATGCGGGCCTTGCATGCCCGCGGGCTAGTCGAGCCTCTAGTAGCCCACGTCCGGGCCGACAAGCCCTTCTTCGGGATTTGCATGGGCCTCCAGCTTCTGTTCGAGACGGGCTTGGAGGGCGGTCGTCACGAGGGGCTCGGGGTGCTCCCCGGCGAGGTCGTGCGGTTTGACGTGTCCGCTGGCACGAAGGTGCCCCATATGGGCTGGAATACGGTGGCGTGGCGTGGTGGTTCGCAGCCGGCGGATGCGGGCGACTGGTACTACTTCGTGCACTCGTACCACGCTCGCCCGAAGGACGATTCGCTGGTGGCGGCCGTCACCGATTACGGCGGCGAGTTTTGCTCGGCCGTGTCCCGCGGGCGGTTGTTCGCCACACAGTTTCATCCTGAGAAGAGTCAGGCGGCAGGGCTCGAACTGCTGGCCCGGTTCATCGGCCGCGACTGAACCCGCTTTCACCCGGAAAACCGTCATGCAACTCTGGCCGGCGATCGATCTTCGAGGAGGCAAGTGCGTCCGCCTGCTGCAAGGCGACTACGCCCGGGAGACCGTGTTCGGCGATGATCCCGTGGCGATGGTGCGACGATTCCTTGCCGGCAAAGCGCGGCGGCTCCACATCGTGGATCTCGATGGAGCCAAGGCCGGTGAACCGGTGCAGGCCGATCTCGTCGGCCGGATGGCACAGGCCGCGGGCATCCCCTGCCAGGTGGGCGGTGGCATTCGCTTGTTCGAGACGGCGGCAGCCTATCTCGCAGCGGGGATCGAGCGGGTGATTGTGGGCAGCGTCGCGATCGAGCAGCCCGAGCTCCTTGTTCGCATGGCCCACGACTTTCCGGGCCGCGTCGTGCTCGGTCTCGATGCCCGTGATGGAAAGGTCGCCGTCCGTGGCTGGCTCGACACGAGCACGCTACTGGCAGTCGATGTCGCCCGACGGCACGCCGACCTCCCTCTGGCCGCCATCGTCTACACCGACATCGCCACCGACGGCACGCTCGCCGGTCCTAACATTGCGGCGCTCGAGGAGATGCTCGGCGTCTCACCGACGCCCGTGATCGCCTCGGGTGGCATCGCCACGCTCGACGACATTCGCCACGTAGCCGCCATCGGTTGCACCGGCTGCATCGTCGGCCGCGCTCTCTACGACGACGCCTTCACGCTCCCCGACGCCATTGCCGCCGCCGGCGACGCGTGAACGTCGCCGGCGGCAGCGGGCCAGGCGAGCATGAGCCCCGTATGTTCCCGGCGGACTATCCTGCCAGGGTTCTCCAGGGCATGGGCGAGCCGGGGTTTGGCCCGGTGATTTCGCAGAAGCCTCAATTTCAGGGTCGGATTCCGCCGACCGTACCGGCAGAGCTGTTTGCCGGGTCCCGACACCGCCTTTACCATCGACTCTCATGGCCACCGACGTACGGATCAAGGAACAGCTGCCCGAGTTGACGCGGCGGATCATCGAGACGTATCGCGACGTCCCGACGATCCACTATCTCGGCCACTGCCCGCTGCCGAACTACGAGACGATCATCTCGGCCTGTGAGGACCTCAAAGAGATTCTCTACCCCGGGTACCGGCGGCGGGAAAACCTCCATCTTGGCAACGTGACGTATCACGTCGGTGACCTTATCGACGGGCTTCACGACAAGCTCACCGCGCAGATCGGCCGCGCCCTCCGGCACAGTGTCTCGGCCCGGCGGACGGCTGCCGAGCAGGGCGTCGAGTTACCGGCAGTGTCTGATGCCGTCCGGCAGTGCACCGAGGAAGGCGACTTTGAGGCCCTCGGTCAGGCCAAGGCGGTTGAGTTTCTCGAGCGGATTCCTGACCTGCGGCGGGTGCTCGCCACCGACGTCCAGGCCGCCTATGACGGCGACCCGGCCGTGCGCACGCTCGACGAGGTGATCTTCTGCTATCCCGGCCTCGAGGCCGTCACGATCCATCGGCTCGCGCATCTGCTCCACCAGCTCGATGTGCCGCTTATTCCCAGGATGATGGCGGAGTGGGCCCACGGGCGGACCGGAATCGACATCCATCCGGGCGCCACGATCGGCGATCACTTCTTCATCGACCATGGCACGGGCGTGGTGATCGGTGAGTCGTGTGAGATCGGCAGCCACGTGAAGCTCTACCAGGGTGTCACGCTCGGGGCCTTGTCGTTCCAGACCGACGCCGACGGCCACCTTGTTCGCGGCACCAAGCGGCATCCGACGATCGGGGACCGCGTGGTGATCTATGCCAACGCGACGGTCCTCGGCGGGGCGACCCGCATCGGCCATGACTCCGTGATCGGCAGCAATGTCTGGCTCACGCGGTCGGTCGATCCGCACACGACGGTCGTGCTCGAGAGGCCCAAACTCCGGATGCGGGGAGAGACGCCCGAACCGGACATCGACTGGCAGATCTGAACGGGCGGGGCGGCGAAGCGTCTTCCCCGCGCTGGCGCTTGGGGCTTCCTGGCGGCGGGCGGTGAAAACCCGGCCTTGGGAGCGGTTTGACGGCCGTAATCCGGCATGGGCGGGGCCGCCGGGGGTTCGCTAGGCTCTGAGGGTCAGCCGTCCCCCGGAGGTGATGCCATGCGCTCCCTGCTCCTCTACCTTGCCTGCACCCTCGTCACAACGGCCACGTGTTATGGCCAATCGGCCCCGCCCGTGAAGATTCCGGTGGTGTTCGCGGCCTATGCCACACCCCTGGAGGAGCCGTGGAACATGGTCATCCACCAGGCGCTTCAGGCCGCCGAGAAGAACGGCCGGATCGCCTACGCCTGGCAAGACAAGCTCTCGTCAGCCAATGCCATCGCCTCGGGGATTCAGTCGGCTCTGATCCGCAGGCCGGACATCGTCATCGCCGACGGAGTGGAGGGCGTTGACGGCATTAAGGCGATCGCCGCCGCGAATCCGGGTATCTCGTTCGTCGTGGGCACGTCCGCGGTCCCCGCTCCGCCGAACGTCTCCGTCTTCGACAGCAACCTCTCCGAGCCGGCGTATCTCTGCGGCATCGTTGCCGGGCGGGTCACAAAATCAAACATCGTCGGCGTCGTCGCCGGTCGGAGCGACGTCCAGGTGCACCGGGCCATCAACGCCTTCATGCAGGGCGTCCGCGACACCAATCCGGCTGCGAAAGTGAAGGTGACCTTCATCGACTCCTGGTACGACCCGCCCAGGGCGAAGCAAGCCGCCATTGAGCAGGTTGCCGCCGGCGCCGACATCATCTGGGCGGAGCGTGAGGGGGCCATCGCCGGTGCCCGTGAGAAGGGCGCGCTCGCGTTCGGCAACCTTATCGACCAGAGCAGTGAGGGCCCCGACACGGTGCTCACCGGTCCGGTGTGGAGCATGGCCCCGCTCATTGACCACGTCGTCAAGTTGTCGGCTGCTGGCATGATCCGCGGCGAGAGCTATCACGATTTTTGCTCACTCGCCCGTGGCGGCGCGGTGCTCGCTCCGTGGCATGGCTGGAGCCAGAAGATGCCGCCCGACGTGCTCGAGCTAGTCCGGGAAAAGCAAAACGCCATGAAGACTGGCGAGTTGGCGATCAATCCGAGCGCCGAGCGGCCCGTCGGAAACTGAGTGGCCGGTGGGCGAGAAGAGAACTCGCTCAACGGCACTTTCGCGTGCAGCTGTTGCAGCATACGAGTGGCCTCGCAGCACATCGTTGAGAGCGCATTCGACTTTGGTATCTCGCCGGCTCGGGGGCGGCAAAAGTCTCGTCGCCAGGGCGAGGATACGCCCCAGGCTCCTCGAGCGTTTGCCGACCCCCTCGCCTCCCTCCTCCAGGGTGCCATCTCAACGCTCCATCAAAGGCAGATGCGCTCTAGAATGCTGCAGCATCTGCCTCATGGAGATACGTCATGCGATCGCGCACTGTGATGGCCGCCGTCCTCGCTGGCCTCTTCGTCGCCGCCACGGGCACCGCAGCCGAGCGTCCCAACGTGCTGCTCATCCTCTGCGACGACCTGCGGCCCGATGCTATCGGCTGCTACGGCTCACCACACGTGAACACACCCCACATCGACGCGCTCGCCACCGGGGGCGTGCGGTTTCGCAATGCTTTTTGCACCACGTCGCTCTGTTCACCCAGTCGGGCCAGCATGCTTACCGGACTCTATGCCCATGCCCACGGCGTGCGAAACAACTTTACGGAACTGCCCCCGCGACTCCCGCATTGGCCCGGCCGGCTCCGTGAGCAAGGTTATGCCACCGCCTACATCGGCAAGTGGCACATGGGGGAGGACAACGACGCGCCCCGGCCTGGTTTTGACTGGTTCGTCTCCCACAAGGGGCAGGGAAAATATTTTGGCACCGAGTGGAACGTCAACGGTGAGCGGCGCGAGACGCCGCCGGTCTACTACACAACCGTCGTCACCGACTTCTCTCTCGACTGGCTGAAGCGACAGCCACAGGGCGCCCCGTGGGCTCTCTGTCTTGGCCACAAGGCGCCCCACTCTTTCTACTTTCCCGAGCCGAAGTACGAGCACTCCTTCGACAAAGTGCCCGTGCCCTACCCGGCCAGTGCCTTCGATCTGGCCGACAAGCCCGACTGGATTCGCCAGCGGCTCACGACCTGGCACGGTATCTACGGCCCTCTTTTCGAATGGCGGAAGAAGTTCCCCGACTCACGGCCTGAGGCCGTGGAGGACTTCGAAAAGATGGTGCATGCCTACTGGGGCACGGTGCTCTCGGTCGACGACAGCGTGGGTCGGCTGGTCGACTTCCTGAAGGCATCGGGCCAGTTTGAAAACACGCTCGTGATCTTCATGGGAGACAACGGTCTTCTCGAAGGCGAGCACGGCATGGTCGACAAGCGCACCATGCATGAGCCGAGTATCCGAGTCCCGATCATCGCCCGTGGCCCCGGCCTGCCCACCGGCACGCGTGTTTCGCAGCAGGTGCTCGTGGAGGACGTGGCACCGAGCATCCTGGAAACCTGCCGTGCTCCACAGCTCGAGTCCATTCACGGTCGCTCGTGGGTGAGGCTGTGCAACGAGGGCGATCCGGAATGGAGAACGGCGTGGCTCTACGAATACAACGACGAGAAGCAGTTTCCGTATACGCCCAACATCCGCGGTATTCGCACCGACGGCTTCAAGTTTATCCGCTACCCGCACGGTGACGGCTCGCCCGATCGCCACCTGCCCGAACTCTACGCCCTTGAGGCAGATCCGGAGGAACTCCACAACCTCGTGGCCGACCCGGCCCATGCGGCGACGCGGGCCGACCTTGAGCGGCAGTTGACGGGCCTGTTGTCGTCGTTCGGCCTCGATCAGCGACGCGACACGATGCCGATCGACGACGGGATCAAGCCGACGCTCCCCGATGCCAAGATCCGCTGATCGGCGGCTGGCGAGCGTGGACGTGGTGCGGAGCGGGTTGGGGTGGAGGCCGTATTCCCCGCGCTCGCGCTTGGGGCTTCCTGTCGGGAGGCGGGGCGTGAGATGCCCGGGAAGCCCGAGCGACGGGTAGACGGATGGCGAGGCGGACGAGGGTGCCGCCGCCTCATGCCCTTCGAAACTCAGCCACCGCGAGTGGCGGTCCGCAGGAGAGCGCGGGCTGCATCCTCGGCCCGCAGTTTTGCGTCGATGGCCTCGTCACCGCTGGCCCGATCGCGGGTGATCTTCTCAAGTTCGGCCCGAGCCTCGCTCGCGTCGATTTTCTCGGCGGGCACCGCCCGCTGCGTGATCACGGTCACGGAGTCGTGGGCTACCTCCACGAATCCGCCCTCTACGAACAGACGGCGAACCGCGTTGGCCGGCCCGCCCTGCTCGCCCACAATCCGCACCTCCCCGGCGGCCAGCCGCCCGATGAAGGGCGAATGGCCGCGGCCCACGCCCCGCAGCCCGTCGGAGAGCGGCAGACCGATCGAACGGGCCTGCGTGTCGAGGCTCGTCTGTTCAGGCGTGACGATCACGCACCGGATCGCACCTGTCTGCTTTGTTTCGGCCATGGTCGTGGGGTTCCGTCAGCGGTGGAAGGGGTCGGCGGTCAGGTCTTGGCGGCCATCTTCTTGGCCTGTTCCTCGGCCTGCTCGATCGGGCCGACATACATGAAGGCCTGCTCGGGAAGGTGGTCCCACTTGCCGTCGGCGATCTCCTCGAAGGAGCGGATCGTGTCGGCCAGGCTCGTCTTCTCGCCCTTCTTACCGGTGAACACCTCGGCTACGAGAAACGGCTGCGAAAGGAACCGCTCCATACGGCGGGCCCGGTGCACGACGAGTTTGTCTTCCTCGGAAAGCTCATCGACGCCGAGGATCGCGATGATGTCCTGCAGTTCGCGATACCGCTGGAGCGTCCGCTGCACGCGGCGGGCGATCTTGTAGTGCCGCTCGCCGACGTACTGTGGATCGAGAATACGGCTCGACGAGGCGAGCGGATCGACCGCAGGATAAATGCCCTTCTCGGAGATCGACCGCTCGAGGTAGAGGAAGGCATCGAGGTTGCCGAACGCTGTCGCCGGGGCGGGGTCGGTCGGGTCGTCGGCCGGCACATAGACGGCCTGCACGGAGGTGATGGCCCCCTTCGTGGTGCTCGTAATCCGCTCCTGAAGCGCGCCCATCTCGGTGGCGAGTGTCGGCTGGTAGCCCACGGCGCTCGGCATGCGGCCCAGGAGGGCGCTCACCTCGCTGCCGGCCTGCGAGAACCGAAAGATGTTATCGACGAACAGGAGCGTGTCAGCGCCGGCCGCGGCCGTATCGCGGAAATACTCGGCCATCGTCAGTGCCGAGAGCGCGACGCGGAGGCGGGCTCCTGGCGGCTCGTTCATCTGGCCGAACACCATGCACGTCTGGTCGATCACGCTGCGGCCCGTGTCGCCGATTTTGGCCTCCTGCATCTCGAGCCAGAGGTCGGTCCCTTCGCGGGTCCGCTCGCCCACGCCGGCAAAGACGGAGTAGCCCCCCTGGGCGCTCGTGGCAATGCGGGCGATGAGTTCGGTGAGGATCACGGTCTTGCCGAGACCTGCACCGCCGAAGAGGCCGGCCTTGCCGCCGCGGACGAAGGGCGTGAGGAGGTCGATCACCTTGATGCCCGTTTCGAAGAGTTCGGTCTTCGTGGTGAGTTCCGTGACGGGGGGCGGGTCGCGGTGGATCGGCCACCGCTCCTTCGAGTCGACGGGCCCGCGGTTATCGATTGGCTCGCCGAGCAGGTTGAACACACGGCCGAGCGTGGCCGGGCCCACGGGGACGGAGAGGGGTGCCCCGGTGTCGACGACGGCCTCGCCGCGGATCAGGCCGTCGGTCGAGCCGAGGGCCACGCAGCGCACCTTGCCGCCGCCGAGATGCTGCTGCACCTCGCCGACGAGGTGCAGGTCGACGCCTTTCTTGGCGCTGTCGATACGGACGGCGTGGTAGATCGCCGGGATCGCGTTCTCGGGAAACTCGACGTCGAACGTCGAGCCGATGACCTGCGTGACTTTGCCGTGCGCCTTGGTTGCGGTTGCCATGTCGATTCCTGTCTGTCGGTTGAAATCAGCTGTGTGGTGGGATGGATGACGGTTATTTCGTTACTTCTTGAGGGCCTCGACGCCGCCGAGGATCTCCATGATCTCGCCCGTAATCTGCGACTGCCGGGCGCGGTTGTATTGCCGCGAGAGACTCTTGATCAGGCTCCCGGCATTCTCCGTGGCCGCCTTCATCGCCACCATGCGGGCCACCTGCTCGCTCACGGCCGCGTCAAGGAAACACTTGAAGAGCCGCGACAGAAAGCTTGCCGGCAGGATTTCGTCGAGGATGCTCGAAGCCGACGGGTGGAACTGATACTCGTCGGAGGCGAGTTTCACCTGTCGTCCGTTCCCGGACGCCTGCGGCGGGGCCAGCGGCAGGAGCGTTTCGGTGATCGCCTGCTGCTTCGCGATCGAATGAAACCTGGTGTACACCACATCGAGCCGATCGATCGCACCGGATGAATAGGCCTCGAGGTAGGCTTTGCCAATCGGCGCCACCGCGGCAAACTCGGGTTTGTCTTCGAAGGCGGTGTACCGCTCGGCGAGGTCGATGCCACGGAACCGGAGGGCCGAGATGCCCCGTTTACCCGACACGGCCACGTGCGATGGCACCTGTTCGCTCTTCCACTGCCCGAGTAGGGCGACGGACTGGCGGACGATGTTGGAGTTGTAGCCGCCGCAGAGGCCGCGATTGCCGGTGAGCACGAGCACCGCGGTCCGCTTGGTCGGCCGGCTCTCCAGTAGCGGGTGGGCAACGTCGGCCCCTACGCCCGCGATGTTCTCGAGGATCTTCGCGAGGTGCTTGGTGTAGTCGCGGGCCGCGATCGAACGGTCCATCGCCTTCTTGAACCGTGCGGTGGCGATCAACTCCATCGTGCGCGTGATCTTCCGGATGTTCCTGACGGACTTCCGGCGACGATCGAGTGCCCTGGCTTTTGCCATCGTGTGTGACCTTCAGCATGCGGCGGTTGCCGCTGTTCGGAGGGTACTTACCGCGCTCCCGCCACCTGGCGGGCCTCGACGCCCGACTTTGCGGCCCGCTGCCGCTTGAACTCTGCGATCGCCGCTTCCAACTGCCGCTCGCTCTCGCCGTCGAGTTCCTTCGAGGTCTCGATCCGGCTGCGGAGCTCCGGCACTTGGTCGCGGACGAACGTCAGGAAGCCCTTTTCCCAGTCGGCCACCTCATCTCGCTTGACGTCGTCGAGGTGGCCGCGGGTGCCGGCGTAGATGGAGAGCACCTGATCGACTGCGTCCATGGGAGCGAACTGGCCCTGCTTGAGCAGTTCAACCATCCGGTAGCCGCGATCGAGTCGCTGCTGTGTGGCGGCGTCGAGATCGGTGCCGAGTTGGGCGAAGGCCTCGAGTTCACGAAAGCTGGCCAGGTCAAGGCGAAGACCGCCGGACACCTTCTTCATCGCCTTGGTTTGGGCGGCACCCCCCACGCGCGACACCGAGATGCCTGCGTTCATGGCGGGCCGCTGGCCGGCGAAGAAGAGGTCGGGTTGGAGGTAGATCTGGCCGTCCGTGATCGAGATCACGTTGGTGGGGATATAGGCCGAGACTTCGCCTTCGAGCGTCTCGATGATCGGCAGCGAGGTGAGCGAGCCGCCCCCCTTCTCCGCGGAGAGCTTGGCTGACCGTTCCAGCAGGCGGCTGTGTGCATAGAAGACGTCGCCCGGGTAGGCCTCGCGTCCCGGCGGCCGCCGCATAAGCAGCGAGAGTTGCCGGTAGGCGGTGGCCTGCTTCGAGAGATCGTCATACACGATCAGGGCGTGCTGGCCGTTGTACATAAAGTACTCGGCCATCGCCGTGCCCGAGTAGGGAGCGATGTACTGGAGCGGTGCGGCCGTGCTGGCACCAGAGATAATCACCGTCGTGTAGTCCATCGCCCCGTACTTGCGGAGCGTGTCGATCACTACGGCGACCGACGAGTCCTTCTGGCCAACCGCCACGTAGAAGCACTTCACGCCGCTGTGCTTTTGATTGATGATGGCGTCGATGCCGATCGCAGTCTTGCCGGTCTTGCGATCGCCGATGATCAACTCGCGCTGACCGCGGCCGATCGGCGTCATGGCGTCGATGGCCTTAATGCCGGTCTGCAGCGGCTCGCGAACGGGCTGCCGTTCAGCGATACCGGGGGCGAGCGTTTCGACCGGCCGCCGGTGTTCGGTGACCACCGGCCCTTTGCCGTCGAGCGGATTGCCGAGCGGGTCGAGCACGCGACCGATCACCGCGTCGCCCACGGGGACAGAGAGCAGGCGGCCCGTGCTCTTCACCTCGTCACCCTCGGTCACCTTGAGGTAGTCGCCGAGGATAATCACGCCGACCGAGTTTTCCTCGAGGTTGAATGCGAGGCCGGTGATGCCACCGGGAAACTCGACCATTTCGCCGGCCATCACGCCGGAGAGGCCCCAGACGCGGGCGATGCCGTCGCCCACTTCGAGGACACGGCCGACCTCGCGGACGTCGATGCCTGACTGGTAGCGGACAATTTCCTCGCGGAGAACGGATGCGATTTCGTCGGTCAGATTTGCCATGAGTATTCCCCGGTTTGGATGGCGTGGATGTTTCGCTGGTGGAGACGACCGCCGAGCCGCGCGAGGCTCGTGGCGACCGACTGGTCGTAGATGGTGTCGCCGATGCGGACGATGAGACCGCCGATGATGCCCGGGTCGACGACGAAGGCCGGCGTGAGCGAGACATTCATCGTCTTCTCGACATCCGAGACGATGCGAGACTGTTCCGCTGCGTCGAGGGGTACAGCCGTCGTGAACGTGGCCTGTTGGCGGCCGTCGAGTTCGTCGGCGAGACGTTCCGCGGCGGTCACGACGGCGGCGAGGATGCCGAGGCGGCCGTGGCGGGCAAGGACGTGGAGCGAGTGGACAGTCGTGGGCCGCAGGCGTCCCTTCGCCATCCGGTCAATCAGCGCCGCCTTCTCCTCGGCCGGAACCTTGGGCGACGCAAACACGGCCACCGCCTCCGGCACCTTGGGCAGCACCTCGCGGGCCAGCGAGCCGAGCTCACCGAGCACCTCGCGTCGGCAGCCGGCCGCATCGGCGGCCTCGATGATCGCCTGGGCGTAGACCTTGGCGACCCGGTCGACGCCGATATCGACGTGTCCTGCGTTTGTCTTCGTGCCGTGCGTCGTGCTCATGGATTGGGCCACACTGGTTCCTTCGCTCAGTTGACGCTCGGCCGACTCGACATGCCGGCGACCGATTCGCGGACGAGCCGCGCCTGGTCATCCTTGCCGAGCTTCTCGCGAAGAAACTTGCCGGCGACCTCGACCGCGAGGTGCCCGGCCTTTTCGGCGATCTGCGAGAGTGCGTCGTTCTTGGCGAGTTGAATCTCGTGCTTGGCTCGGGCCCGCTCCTCCTCGGACGCCTTTCGGGCCTCGGCCACGATCGACTGCCGCGTGCTGTCGGCGTCGCGACGGGCCTCCTCCAGCATCCCGCGGACCTCGTCGGAAGCCTCGGCGAGCCGCCGCTCGTAGGAAGCCAGGAGGTGACGGGCCTCGGCGTTGGCGGCCTTGGTGTCGGCGATCTGCTGGGCGATCCCCTGTTCTCGCTTCTCGAGGCCCCCCATGATCGGTTTCCAGGCAAACTTGGTCAGCAGGGCGAGTAATGCCAGAAACACCGCGAACGACCAGACCGCAAGATCGGTCTGAAACCAGGCTGGACTCTCAAAGTCTTTCTGGCTGACGCCGGCGGGAGGGTTGTGGCCGATCTCAGGCTGATGAACATGGCCATGGTCGTCACTGGCCATGACCATGGCGGAGGTGAACGAGTCGCCGGGCGTCATGGTCGGCGTGACCGCACCCGACACGAGGGCGATCGCGATCATCAGGCGGGCGAAGGTGTTCTTGATCGTGGTCATGGTGTGGCTCCGAGGCAGCGAAACGTGGACAGGGCTCGTGAAGATCGCGGCACTGGAACCGAGTTCCTCGGCCGCCACGGTCTCGGCCGGGTGGACGGAGAACAGCCCCTCTCCGTCCACCGGACGAAACTCCGAAAGCCGTTCGAACGGCTTTCCTTCAACGTTCACTTCTGTGAGCAGATAAACAGCGCGTAGAACGTGAAGCCTTCAATCAGGGCTGCCGCGATGATCATCGCCGTCTGAATGCTGCCGGCAACCTCGGGCTGTCGTGACATGCCCTCGTAGGCGGAGGCCGCCAGCCTGCTGATGCCGAGTGCGGCACCGATGACCACGAGGCCGACGCCGAAGTATGACGTCAGGTCGATCAGCGAGCGGCCGGCCACGGCCTCCTGGGCGCTGGCCATGTCGGCGCAGAGAAACGTCACGGCGACGGCGGCCACGGCGGTGAGCGTGCGGGCGGAGAACAGCGAACGGATCATCAATCAAACTCCTTGAAAAGAGGGTCCGGACGGATGCCCGGAGGGGTTGAAGTGAAAACGGGCAGGAAGGTTGTGAGGGTCGGGAAAGCCATGCCGACGAACGGCCCTGGCTCCCATGTTTTAGGGATTTTGCGCCGGCTGTGTAGGGCTGTCTCTCCGAGTCGCATTTTTTGACGGCGGCTGGGGGTTCAATGCTGGTGGACCGCGGCGCCAATGAACAGGGCAGACAGGAACGTAAAGATATAGGCCTGTAGAAACGCGACAAACAGCTCCAGCAGGCTGAACAGCGTGCAACTCACCACGCTGATCCCCGTCACCGTAGCCCACATCCCCATGGAGTAGGTGGCGGCGGCCGAGATCAGCCCCATGATCCCGAGGAGCACGAGGTGGCCGGCCACCATATTTGCCAGGAGCCGCACCGCCAGAATCAGGTGTTTGATGCACAGTCCCAGCATCTCGATGCCGAAGATCATCGGCTTGAGCAGGATCGCCAACGGTAGCGGCAGGTCCATCGAGGGCACTTGGTTCGCGAAGAAGCCGAGAAAGCCGAACTTCAGCATGCCGGCCACCACCACCGTCAGCATTGTCACGCCGGCGAGTGCGAGGGTGACCGAAAATGACGCGGTGGGTGAGCCCGCCCACGGCACCATTCCCAGCAGGTTGCAGCCCAGCACGAAGAAAAACAACGTCAGCAGCAGCGGCACGAACCGGTCGCCGTCGTGGGCCTCATGGTGCACGACCACCGCGGGGCCACCGACTCCTGCCAGCGCTGGTGCGCCGTGGCCGTCGGCATACGAGGGCGGACCAGGGGTTTCGCGGCCATGAGCCTCATGGCCGTGTTCATGTCCGTGGTCATGGCTGTCGATCGCCGGCCGGGCGATCTGGTCCCGAACAAACAAGATCATCGCCTCGAAGAGGTTGGTGAATGCGCCGTGCGGTGCCGCCCCGGTCCGCAGTCGCCTCGCGAGCCGCGTGAACAGCAGCAGGAGAATGGCCGCGAGAACGACCTCGAGGATCATGTATTTCGAGATCGCGAAGCCCGTCTTCTTCTCGTACAGGCTGTCGAGCGTTGCGAAGGGCTGCGGGATCAGGATCTTCCCGTCCATCGCGTGGGTAAACTCGGCCACGTCGGTGACGTCTGCCCGGCCATCCCGAAGAAACTGCGGGACGTCGTCGAGCGTCTTCCAGTCATGGCGCCAGAACGCCTTGGGAACCTCAAAGAAATAGGCGTCTTTGAGGTGATAGATCGGATTGTGATCGGACATCGCAGCCTGGATTCCTGCCGGCCTGAACTTGTGTACGCAACCGGTCATATCGACCGCAAACCCTCGTACCGCGAAGAGTGTGAGGCATTCGGCCCCTCGCCGTCAAATCAACATGCCGCGGCGGGGCCATCAGCCTGCTTGGCGTCGCTCCATGATCGTTCGAATCACATCGGCCGCAAGCGACGCCAGATAGAAAGTCACGAGCAGTTCCCCGGCCCCCGCGGCGCGGAGCTCCGTGCCGGCCACCTGCAGCCAGCCAAGGGCGACGAGCGCCGGAAAAATCCGCAGCGTGACCGTGCCGAGGGCGGCGGTCACCCGAGCCGCCGGCCCCGTTACCGCCCAGAGGCCGACGAACCAAGACCCGACCGCCCCGGTGAGACACACCCCGGCTGCCAGCGCAATGGCCCTGATGCGGTCGGGGCTGCTCCCTCCCAAACGGATGGCGATTACGGATGCGACGACGAGGATGCCTGCCGTGACAACCGGGCCCCACCGGCTCGATCCGCCTCGTCGGTGATTGATTTCAGTCACGGGGTCGGCCGTCGGCGGCCCCTTGGAGCCGAGCGAGCGTGAGAATCGCCAGCCCGAGTCCGACCGTGAAGCCTAGCGGGCCGATGAACGACGTCCCGAGTCGAGCGTCGAGCCAGCCGCCTCCGACGCCGGGCAGGAACATCATGAGGCCGATCGAGATGATGCGGGAAACCCACACCATCGCCTCGCCGATCGGGGAAGCGCGGGAGCCATTGTCCATGGGGCGAGAATACCCTATCTCCGCGTCGACGTGCACGGGATCCGACGGACATCCCGGCCGCGGGTCGACCCGACAGCGGCTGGAACGGTATCGTTTCGGCCGTCGCCCTCCCGGGCCGAATAAGGAGTTTCTCCCGTGACATCCCGCAGGCAACGTCGCCGCCGCCGGCTCCGGCATCCCGATCTGGCTGCCGCGATCACGGCGGCCGATTCATTGACGCGCGGCTCGACCGTGCTGCGGATGATCGCCTGCGACGGCACTACGACGCACGAGGCCACGGTGCTGCGGCCCGAGGAACTGACCGTGGCCCGCGAGAAGTGGCCGGTGATCTGGCTCGACGTGGACGGGGTCGACGACCTCGCGACCATTCGCATGATCGGCCAGGTGTTCGAAATCAGCGACCTGGCCCTCGAGGACGCAATCACGCCCGACGAGCGGCCGAAGGTCGAGGTGTTTGGCCATCAGGTGCTGATCGCCGTGCGGATGGCCCGGTTTGAGGGCGACACGATCGTGACCGACCCGATGGCGATCTTTCTCGGCGACCGGTACGTGATCACGTTTCACGACCGGACCGTACCTGACGGGTTTCAGGCGGTCCGCGACCGGATCCGTCATGGGCGGACGCGGTTGGGTGACCTCGGTGCTGACCACCTCTGCGCCCTCCTGCTCGACGCCGTCATCGACGGCTACTTCCCGGTGCTCGAACGGTTTGGCGATCGGCTCGAGACGATCGAGGAGGAGGCCCTCGACAGCCCATCCCGCGAACTGCTCGGCCGGATCCACGACGTGCGGAACGACCTCATGACGCTTCGTCGCTCCCTCTGGCCGACCCGCGACGTGCTTCACGCGCTCGGCCGCGAGCCGACCTCGTTTGTGGGCGAGCATGCGAGGCAGCACTTCCGCGACACCTACGATCACACCATGGAACTGCTCGACCTCACCGAGGGCTACCGCGAGATCGGCAGCGATCTCCGCGACATCTACCTGGCGAGCATCAATAACCGGATGAACGACGTCATGAAGGTGCTGACGGTAATCGCCACAGTCTTTATGCCGCTGACCTTCATCACGGGCTACTACGGCATGAACTTCAATACCGACTCGCCGTGGAACATGCCGCTGCTCAACTTCCGCTACGGCGGCCCGGTGGCAGTCGCCGTCATGACGGCCACGACGATCGGCATGTTGATATTTTTCTGGCGGCGTGGCTGGCTCAGGCGCTGGCACTAGATCGCATTCGACGTCCGTAGATCGCCGGCTCGGGGGCGGCAAAAGTCTCGTCGCCGGGGCGAGGATACCCCCAAGGCTCCTCGGGCGTTCGCCGACCCCCTTGCTTACGTCCTCCAAGCTGCCATCTCGCCGCTCCACCAAAGGCAGATGCGCTCTCAGCGTCAGACGCGGCCGAGGAGATAGGAGGTGAAAAGGTTGCCGCGGCCCTTGATGGGCACCTCGCCGCGGTCGGCGAAACGGAATCTGCCGTTGAGCAGCGCGCGAGTCGCGGGCGAGACCTGAATCCGCGAGGGTTCGCCCTGCGATTCCATGCGGCTGGCGACGTTCACGGTATCGCCCCAGAGGTCGTAGGTGAACTTCTGCCGGCCGATGACACCAGCGGTGACCCGGCCCGAGCTCATCCCGATCCGCAGTTCCATCGAGAGCCCGCGGCTGCGGATCACTCCGCGGAAGGCCTCCTGCATGCCGATCGCCATCACCGCCATCGCCTCGGCGTGGTCGGGCCGCGGCACCGGCAGCCCAGCGACGGCCATGTAGGCGTCACCGATGGTTTTGATCTTCTCGACGCCGTGGGCGTTGGCCAGGTGGTCGAACGTGGAGAAGATCTCGTCGAGCAGCCCCACGAGATCCTGCGGATCGACCTTCTCGGAAAACTCCGTGAAACCGCAGAGATCGGCGAACAGCACCGTCACCTCAGGGAAACTTTCGGCGATCGTCATCTCGCCGTCCTTGAGCCGTTCCGCGATCTTCGCGGGCAGGATGCTGAGCAGGAGTCGCTCCGACTTCTCCCGCTCCCGCTTGAGGTCAGCGTGCGACTGTTCGAGGGCCGCGAAGGCGGAGTTTCGCTCGAGTAGCCGCCGGTAGCCGTCGGAATGCACGCGGATCCGAGCGATCAGTTCCACCCGGTCCGGGAGTTTGACGAGGTAGTCGCTGGCGCCCGCGTCGAGAAGCCGGGCTTTGATCACGGGCTCCTCGCGGGCCGAGAGCACGATCACGGGCACCTCAGCCAGCGCGGCATTCGCGCGAAAACGCCGAACCATGTCGAGCCCATCAACGCCCGGCATCACGAGATCCTGGAGGATCACCGTGGGCTGGAAGGCGGTCGCCACCGAGATGACGGTGTCGGCGCTGCGGCAGAACTCAAACGCGATGTCAGGCTCGCTGGCAAGCAGCCGCCGGACCGCCTCGCCGATCATGGCCTGGTCGTCGACGAGCAGCACGCGGTGACGATGGTCTGTCATGAGCCCTGCGCCTGCCCGGCAAGCCTTCCGGCGTGTGAGGGATCAAAACTGGGGAACGAACGATAGACGTAGGCTAACTGGTTCAGCGCCGGTCGTGCTACCGCTGTGGACTGCTCCTCAGGCGGTCAACTGGGTCGCGGGCCGGCTTCCAGCCGCTTCAGCCGCTCCCCGATGTCGGTGGGCACTCGGAAGACCAACTCTTTTCCCTGCTTCTGGAGCTCCAGAACCCCTCGGTTTGTAAGGTCGAGCAGATCGGTCCGAGCCGTCTGATACACGACCCCGTGCATGTTCTGGTGCTCCTTGATCGTGTACCGCCGCGCCGGCGCCTTGACCGCCTCGATGATCACGTCAGCCTGAGCGACGACAAAGTACGTGAGATCGTTCTCGTCGGTCTGCGTGGAGAGAAACGACCGTATGTACTCGATCGGAGCCTTTCGCACGATGTGCGAGATCGAAATGAACTCAAATGGCCAATAGCCTTGCCGAAGTATCGACCACTAGAAAAGTGCCCTTCGGGGAACTTTGTGGGCGTGGGGTTGCCCATGCAGTGCGCCCGTGGGGTCGCGGGCGAAACGGTGCCGGATTGGTTCACCGGCGGTGACATGCTCCTCACGATCAAGAATCGGTTCGATCATCCG
The DNA here is from genome assembly GCA_945869735.1 of Planctomicrobium piriforme. Taxonomy (GTDB): domain Bacteria; phylum Planctomycetota; class Planctomycetia; order Pirellulales; family UBA1268; genus QWPN01. Next base: position 84 of record CAMBPQ010000033.1, on the reverse strand, counting down.
TGCAGCTTGCCGCTCGGCGAGGAACAACCGCAGTCGCTTCGGCACCGAAATGACCCATGGCCGGACGGGCACCGGGGGATTGAC
>CAMBPQ010000032.1 GCA_945869735.1 Planctomicrobium piriforme | reverse complement strand
CATGAGCCGGGCGATACTGCCGAAGGATGCACTGGTTGATGCCCTCCACATTGCCTCCGCCGCAGTGAGCCGCGTAGACTACCTATTGACGTGGAACTGCTCGCACATAGCGAACCCTATGATCCTGCCTCGCGTATTTCGCACCCTGGATGATTTCGCTCTTCCGTTTCCAGTGATATGCACGCCAAAGGACATGCTTGAGGAGTACGGCGATGACTCAGCGAATTGATCCGATTATCGAAGAGCTTCACGAGGTGCGACGCGAGATCGCCAAGCGATTCGAAGGCGATATCCATCGGATATCTAAGGATGCCCGACAGCGGCAGGCTCAAGAGGGCCGCCCCGTATGGCACCCAAAAGCGGCGAACCAAGCCTTGCAGCAGACTCGCGACGGCGTCCAGCGGCATGGATAGTCGGTTGGCTGTGAGCTGCTGAAGCCGAGCGTTCTCCTTCTCGAGATCCTTCAACCGCTTCGCCTGATCCGTCCGCAGCCCGCCGTACTCCCCCGCTTCCATCGGTAATACGTCTGCTCGGTCACGCCAAGCTTCCGCACCACCTCGGGCACGGTCTTCCCCTGAGCCAACCCAACCTCAGCCTCGCGGAGCTTCCCAATGATCTGCTCCGCCGTGAACTTCTTTCCTCGTGGCATCTCTTGCCTACCCTTGGTTTGCGCCACCAGAGATTCTCTCTCTGAAAGTGGCGACGTTTAAGGGGGGCAGGTCACTTCGCCATCCATGGCTTCGCCGACCAATCCGCTGCCGGCGGATCGGTGCCCGAGCAACGCCGGCTCTCGGGGCATGGCCAACCCCTCACGGATTCCGCTGAAAAAAGTCGATTCTTAAGGACACTGCGTAGTAAGGGGGGGGCAGGTCGAGGCCGACCATACCCCGGCCGATCCATCAAAACTCTGGCTGGGGGCTTCCCAGAGGGAGGGTAGGATCACATCCTTATGAAACCTTTCCGCGCGAAGAAGCCCGGCGCACGCGCCGGCCGCCCACCGTCACGACCTGCCGCGGCACGACCTGCACAGATGCGGCCCGCGCCGACACGTTCCGCAGCGACACGGCCTGACGAGCCGCGGCGGCATCAGGCGAAGACGGAGGAGATGTTTCATGGACTGCGGGCTTGCGAGGCGCTGTTTGCGAGGCGTGCCGCCGACGTGATCCGCGTGTACGTGACGGAAGCCCGCAAACGACAGTTCGCCAAACTCCTCGACTGGTGTGCCCGCGAGCGGAAGGGCTTTCAGATCGTGGCCGACGAGAATCTTGCGCGGCTGACCGGCTCGATCCACCATGAGGGTGTGGCGATCCTCGCCAAGACGATCCGCCGCTGGTCGCTCGACGAACTGCTACGGGAGCTGGCGGCGCGGAAAACGGTCGGGCCGCTGCTCTATCTCGACGGTGTGCAAAATCCACATAACCTCGGCTCGATCCTCCGCACCGCGGCCCACTTCGGCGTGGCGGCGATCGTCGGCCGATCGGGCGAGTTGCCACCCCTCTCACCCGCTGCGGTCCGCGTGGCGGAGGGAGCGGCGGAGTTTGTGCCCGTGTGCGACTCTGCTAACCCGGTGGCCGACCTCCGGAGGCTCGCGAAGGAAGGCTTCCGGATCGTGGCGACGTCGAGCCTTCGCGGCGGACCACTCGGCAAGGCGAAGCTTGGCGGCCGGATTGTGCTCGTGCTCGGCAGCGAAGGGGAGGGTGTATCACAGCCGATCGAGGCAGTGACGACCGAGTGCGTGCAGATTCCGGGCACAGGCGCGGTCGAGAGCCTCAACGTGTCGGTCGCCTGCGGAGTGGTACTCGCCGAGGCGTGGCGGCAGAGTCATTGAGCGGCTGGTCGTATACGCCCCACGCTCGCGTCTGCCACCCGTATACCCATCGCTTGGGCACCGCCGTCCGCCCCAACGCCTGCGAACCGCATGGCGGAGAGAAACCCGACCGGATGCCGCGCGACGCCGTCGAGGGCGAAGTCGGCGAGCACTTCCCCGATCACGCTGGCGAACTTGAAGCCGTGCCCTGAGAAGCCGGCGGCGATTGCGACTTGCGGATGCGCGGGATGCAGACCCACGATGAAGTGGCCGTCGGGGGACATCGTATAGAGGCAGACTTCGTGGGCCGTGCGCCGGCGGCCCACGCCGGGAAGATGAGCGTCGAGCCAGCCCTCGATCGTGGCCTGCTCACCGGGGTCGATGCGCCGGTCAACCTCGAATGGATCGGCGACCACCTGCCCGCCGCTGTGGTCGGCGAGTTTGAGGCCGCGGTCGTCGAGCTGCGGGAATCCGTAGAAGAAGCCCTGCGGAGTGTCGAAGGCGAACGCTGGCAGAGTGGCCGCGGCGTCTGACGAAAGACCGCTCGTGGCCGCATACCAGAAGAGCGACTTGCGAAGTACGGTGAACGGGATGTCGGGCAGGCCGAGTAGCCCGCCGGCCCACGGCCCCGGGCAGAGCACGAGCCGGCCCGCCCCGAGCGATTCCTTTGTCGTCTCCACGACCACGCCATCACCTTCGACTCGCCACCCGCGCACGTCATGACCTGCCTCGATGAGCCCGCCGTGCCGCATAGCGACCTCGGTATGACCGCGGACACATGCCTCCACCGCGAGATGCCCCGCCTCCGCCTCGAACACCGACTCCCAGTCCTTGGGAATCCGAAACGCGGGCCAGCGGGCCATCGCCTCGTGGGCGGTGAATCGCTCCACCGCCAGACCGTGATCGCGGGCCGAACGGAGGGTGCCGGCGATGACGTCGCCCGCGGGCGGGCCGGACGAGAGCAGGCCCGACTCGACGAGCAGCCGCTGGCTCGTGTCCTGCTCGAGTTCTCGCCAGAGATCCCGGGCGCGCCGCAGCAGCGGCACGTAGTCGGGATGCTCGTAATAGGCGAGGCGGATGAGCCGCGACTGCCCGTGCGAACTGCCCCGCGCGTGGCCCACGGGGAAGCGATCGACCGCCAGCACGCTGGCCCCGCGGCGGGCGAGGTGGGCGGCCGCCGCCGTGCCCATGCCCCCCGCGCCGATTACGATCACGTCAAAGCGTCGCATACACTGGCTTCCTGGGGCGTGAAGCCGGTCAGACCCGCTCGAGCTTCGAGACACGGCCCGTGCCTACCCACTCGGCCACGATGATGTCGCCGTTGGCCGCGAAGCAGGCGTCGTGCGGGTGCACGAACTGGCCATCGAGCCACTGGTCGGGCTGGCCGCGGAGGTTCTTGATCTCGTCGAGCCGCTCGACCGCCCGGCCCAGTTGGGCCACGACCTGGTTCTTGTCGTCGAGCAGCGTCACGCAGGCCTTGAGCTCCGGCACGAGCAGCAGGTTTTTCCAGGTGTCGATGTTGGCCGGCAGGCCGAAGCCGGTGATCGTCTCCTTATAGACGCCGTCGAGCGTGAGGATCTGCAGCGTGTTGTGGGCCCGGTCACAGACGACGATCGTGGGTTCCCGACCCGCGCGGCGGTCGATCCAGATGCCGTGGGGCGTGTTGAATGTGCCCTCACCCTTGCCGTCACCGCCAAACGACGAGAGCCACTTCGCGTCCTTGTCGTAGCGGTGGATCCGGAACGAGCCGTAGCCGTCGGCGAGCAGGAAGCCGCCGTCGTCGAGAAAGGCGAAGTTGGTGGGCAGGAATCCCTGGCGGTTCCACGACGGCTTCGTCGAGACGTCTTCGCCGGGGGCGTACACGCCCGACTCCATCGGCGCCTTGCGGAACCAGACGATCTCGCCGGTGGGCGTCATCTTGACGAAGCACTTTACGCCCTGATACCCGCAGACGTAGAGAAACTCGTCGTTGCCCTCCTGGCGGACCTCGATGCCGTGGCCGCCTCCCTGAAACTCACTGCCAAAGGCGCGAATGAACTTTCCCTGCGGGTCAAACACGAAGATGGCGGGATGATCCTTCTGCTCTTTCTTTCCCTCGTGGATCACATACAGGTTGCCGGCGGCGTCGACCGCCACGCCGTGCGTCGTCTGCCACGTGAAGCGATCGGGCAGCTGCGGAAAGTGGTGCTTCACTCGGAAGCGATGGTCGCCCGCGCCGATGATCGTCTCGTCGGTGAGCCGCCGCGACCTGCCAAACACCGGGGCGGCCATGGCGGCCATGGCGGCCGTCGCGGCTGCGGCGACGCCGGTCGCGAAGCTGCGGCGGGAAACGACTGGCCGGTTCATTGAGCAAGCCGCAGGCTGGCGCACGGAAACCTCGCTAAAGATTTGGGCAAACAACAGACCGACAGTCTATAGCAGTCGGTTGTCGCGGAACCAATCGCCCGTCTCGCGGAGGCGGTCGTCGATCGGAGCGGCAGCCGCGAAGCCGAGCTGATCGCGGGCCTTCGCTGCCGACGCTGCCCAACTCCGGGCCGTGGCCTCACGAAGCTTGTCGCGGGAGATGATCGTGGCCTGCCCGAGCAGGTTCCAAAAGCCCTCGATCGCCGCCACGGCTGGCAGGGCAAGCACGGCTGGCAGTCGTACCACCGCGACGCCGCGGTCGATGGCCCGCGCGACCCGGCGGCCGAGTTCGTCGTAGGTCGGATGTTCGCGGTCGTCGCAGGCATGGTAGATCCCCGACGGTTCGTGCGGGCAGCCGTTTACGGGCCGCATTCGCTCGCCGCGGTCGGCGGCCGACAGCAGCAGGCGGACAAGATCATCGACATGAATCAGCGAGAGTGGCACCGGCCGCAGTCCCATTGGCAGATGCAGGCGGGTGGAGTTGATCATCTGGTACAGCGGGAGGATCTTCATGTCGTGCGGACCAAACACGATCCCGGGCTGGACAGCGGTAATGGGGAGCCGCGTGGCCCGGCGCCTCAGCGCCACATCGCCGGCGAGTTTGCTCGCGCCGTAGGACGACACGGGGGCGAGGCCGTCGCGCTCGTCACGAACCGTGTTGCCGTTTGGCGCCGGGCCGGCGGCCGCGAGCGACGAGATATGCACAAACTGCGGTGGTGTCTCGAGCGCCGCACAGGCGTCGGCGAGGTTGCCGACGGCCCGCTCGTTGATGGCGAAGAGTTCACCGCGGCTGCGGGCCATGCACAGGCCGCCTGCGTTGAAGACGATAGCGCAGCCGGCGAGTTCGCTCTGCCAGGGTTGAACATCGGCGAGGGAGCCATCGACGAGTCGCACGCCGTCGCGGCGGAGGTGTGCGGCGCGGGAATGATTTCTGACCAAGCAGCGAACTTCGTAGCCCTGGTCGAGAAGACCGCTGACGAGATGACGACCGATGAAGCCGGTCGCGCCGGTGACGAATGCGGTACGCATGAGACTGGGTTGCCCGGGAGGTGGGGGAACGGCCATTCCTGCCACACCACGGCTTTCCTGCCTCCTTAACAATTGCCAGCCCGGCGGTGGAATGCAAATCCAGTCCCCACGAGGGTGTGCGGCCCGCCAACCGCCACGTTTTTCGGCTCATAAAAGGGTCTCAGCCGACTGCGGGGAACCACTGCCGGGATGACCAAATTCCTCCCTGGCCGCCATAATGCCGCGGCGGTGCACCCTGCGGCAGGCCTTTCTCATGCGGATCACGTTCATTCTCTCAGGCGGCTTCGTGGGGAGCATCCGGGGCTGCCGTCTCGACACGGCGACGCTCCCGGCCGTGGACCGCGGCGACGTGGAGCACCTGGTGGAGGCCAGCGGGCTGACCGAATCGTTCGAGCGTTTTTCGCCGACCGGCCGCGACCTCCAGCACTACGACCTCGCGATCGAGTGGGCGACGCGGCTGGTGCGGGTGTCGTGCGACGACGCCTCCCTTCCCGATCCCGCGCGGCCGCTCGTCGGTTTCCTCGCGAAGCGGGCCGTGCCGCAGTCGCTGAGTTTCACGCTGCCCGACGCGCCGGGAGAGCACGCCGCGTCCGCCGCCGCCACGTGGGGCCGGTTCATCGGCGACGTGGTCGCAAAGTGGGGCGACGACGGCCGCGACATGACGCTCGTGGAGCCCTTCGCCTACGTCGATCCGCAGGATGTGCGCTGGGACGCGCCTGCGGGCGTGGTCGTGAACGGCGCGAGCATCCCGCGGGCCTTCTGGTCGCTGATCGGCGGGCCGTTCGAGGGCCGCTTCCGCAACGCGTCGGTCATTCACGACGTCGCCTGCGAGGCGCGCGACCGGCCGTGGCAGGCCGTGCACCGGATGTTTTTCGACGCCACCCGATGCGGCGGCGTGGGGCCGGTGAAGGCCAACACGATGTATTACGCCGTCTTTCACTTCGGGCCGCGCTGGCGGGTCGAGGAGCGGACGAGCATCGTGGCTGGCCGACCCGAGGCGGAGCGCGTGGTGCACGACGAGACGCCGCCGCCGCCCACCGCGGCGGAGGTGCGGGCGGTCGAGCACTTCTTCACGACCCACGAGGTCGCCGCCGACGAGGTGCCGACGCTCCGCATTCCCCCGGCAGTGGAGTGACCGCGTGGGCAACGCCTCCCCCGTGATCGTCGTGCGTCCGTTTCTACCGCCAGCGGCGGTCGCCCACGTGGAGCTGCTGCTCGCCGGCTACGACCTGCACGTGCGGATCGCGCGGCCGCGACGGACGAAGCTCGGTGATCACCGACCGCCCGCGACGGGGTGGACGGCGCACCGGATCTCGATCAACGCCAACCTCAATCCCTATGCGTTTTTGACCACGCTGCTCCACGAGGTGGCCCATGCGGCAACCTGGGAGCGGCATCGGCCGCGGCGGCGGGTGCGGCCTCACGGCCCGGAATGGAAGCGGGAGTTCGAGGCCATCCTGGCGCCGGTCGTGGGGGCGGGCGTGTTGCCCGACGAACTCGCCGCCGCCCTCGCGCGGTCGATGCGCAACCCTTTGGCGGCCACGTGCAGCGATCGGGGGCTCGCACTGGCGCTGGCCCGCTATGACGAGCCGCCTCCCGGTCGAGTGCGTGTGGAGGATCTCGTCGAGGGGGCGTTTTTCCGGGTCGAAGGGGGCCAGGCGTTCCGGGCCGACCGGCAGGTGCGAACGCGGCGGAAGTGTTTCGAGTGCGGCACGGGCCGCGAGTATCGCGTGCACGGCCTGTTGTTCGTCGAGCCGCTCGACGCGGAGCCGACGGTCATGGCGAGATCGAGCCAGCCACGGCGGCGGAAGACTTCGAGGCGTCTCCGCCGCCGCGTCGGATCGGGGCCGCGGTTCGGCTGATCAGCGGGCCGTCCCGCTCCGCGGGGACGTGGTGCTGCGGGTATGCCGGCGACGGACCGTGTTGCCGTAGACGTGGAGCGGCCTGTAGGGCCGATTGAGTACGGGCGTGTTTTGGATCTGTTCGCGCGTCTCGCCGAACGTGATGATCCGGGGGTCGAAGCCGGTGGTGCTGGCGTCAATGGGCGAAACAGGCACGAGCGCGGCCGCGGCCACGAACGCGATGAGAAGGTTACGCATGGGGCGGTAGGTCTTTCGATGCGAGAGCCAGCCTAGTTTGCTCTATCGGTCGGCCGGCACGGCCAACCTTCGCCGGCCGCGACGCTCCTGGCTGCTCTGGCAGATTCCGCATGGACCGTCGCCGCGGCAACGCGGCATCCCCTCGCGCGGAGGAGCCGCACGGCCGCCTGCTCGCAAATCGTGGTGTACACTGGTCGCGCCGGCCTGCCAGCGTCGTCGCCACGCTTCCCCGATGCCCATGCCAACACCGGGAATCATCTGGATTGCGGCGCTCCGCGCCGCGGCCTCTGGCCGCATGGTGGTCGCCCAGGACGAATTCGCGGAGCCGTGGCCGCGATAGCAGGGCTCGGCGAAGACCGGAAAGCGGTTCGTCACGTGCCATGCACTCGCCGACGGATCTCTGGTGTGGAACCGTGAGATTCTGGGGCCTATTGATGGCCACCACGCCCAGAACAGATCCGCCTCCGGATCGGTCGCGGTTGACGATGCCGGTTTCTACTGGATGTGGGCCGCGCGTGACGGACTGCAGGTGGAGGCCTGGACGCTCGACGGTCGTCCAAAATGGCACGTCGACCTAGGCCCCGACGTGGCGGAGTACGGTTTCGGCACCTCCGCCACCATCTGTGGCGACGTGCTTATCGTGCCGAACGATCAGGAAGGGGAAAGTTTCGTTGTTGCACTGCAGACGGCCGGGGGCCGCGAACGATGGCGTCTGCCTCGTGAGAGCGGCAAGTCGGGCTACTCCACGCCGCTGTGCGTGGGCCGAAGGCTCTACCTCTGGGGCGACCGCGGCGTGGTGACCTGCGTCGATTCCCAAACCGGTGAGGTGTGGTGGCGGGGCAGGGTGGGGGGCACGTTTTCCGTGTCGCCGATCGCCGTAGGGGGCACGGTCCGCAACGTCTCCGCCGATGGCGAGGCTGTGACGATCGCCGAGAGCGACTCGTTCGAGGTGCTCGGGCGGACCCCGTTGGGAGAGCAGTGCCGGGCCACGCCGGCGATTGCCTGCGGCCGGATGGTGTTTCGCACGACGGGCCGACTGCTCGCCCTCGACGCCGATGAAGCGAACCATCCCAAATGATGCACCAGCCGGCTTCTTTTCGATAGAATCTCTGAAGCCTGCTCGCGTGAGTCATTTTCCATCGCCAGGAATCGTATCAATGCACGTCGTTTCACTGCGTCTTCAGCATGCCCTTGTGTTGTCAGCATGGGTTGTGGTGGTGGCTTCTGGCGTCGTGCAGGCGGAGGCCATCGCCCAGCCAACCACCGTTGATGCCGTGAAGAAGGCGTCGGCCGCCTACGCGGAGGCCTTCAATAAGGGAGACTTTGCGGCCCTCGCTGACCAATGGACGACGAACGCCGAACTCGTCGAAGGTGGCGCTACGCTCTCCGGCCGCGACACGATCGTCGAGTCGATCAGGGCCTGGCGGGGCCGGCACCCCGAGTCGTCGCTGGAGATCGAGGTGCGTGACGTCGAGGTCGTCGCCGAACCGCTGGCCCGGGTGGCGGGGGTGATGCGCTTCAGGCAGAAGGCGGGCGACAAGGCGCTGGAGTCGCGATTCACCGGGCTGCGGGTGCGCGAGGGCGACACGTGGCGGATCGCGGAGTCGCGGGTCATCCCCGCCCACGCGGCCGCGCTCGACGAACTCGAATGGTTGCTCGGCACCTGGCAGGCCGAGGTGGCCGATCGGGCGACGATCCAACTCACGTATGAAAAAGCTCTCGGCGGCTATGCCATCGTGGGCCGCACGAAGATCACTCCGAAGCCGGGTAAGGCCCTGCTCATGCCGAACGGCATCGAGGCACTGGAGGTAATCCATGCCGACCGCGACGCAGGCTTGATCCGCTCGTGGGTCTTCGACTCCACCGGAGCTCGTGCCGAGGGCTTCTTCGAATGGGACGGCACGTCGTTCGAGAAGGTGATGACCGGCACCCCGGCGGACGCTGTGCGGGGCCGCGTAGCCAAGTGGGTGCAGCTGATCTCGCCCACGGGCGAGGGCAGGGCGACCACGCACATGATCGAGCGGTCGATCGACGGCGCCGTGATGCCGGACGCGCCACCGCTCAACTTTAAGAAGATTCGTTGAGGCGTCACGTTTCGGCGGAGGGACAATGGGATGGGAACGAGCACTGATCCGGGGAGATGAAATGATGCGTGCAGTCAGAATGTCGTCGGGTCGATATGGCATCGTGATGGCGCTGGCGGCGGTGGCCTGCCAGGTTGTTGCGCCAGCCGCGGTCTGGGCCCATGGTGGCGGCGGCGGCCATGGCGGCGGCGGTGGTGGTGGTGGTGGATTCCACGGTGGTGGCGGCGGTGGCGGCCGATCGATGGGCGGCGGTGGCTACGGCGGCGGGAACGTCAGCGGGGGCCGCGACTTCGGTGGCGGTGATTTCCGCGGTGGAGACTTTGGCGGCGGCGGACGAGACATGGGAGGCGGTCGGGGTGTCGATGGCGGTCGCGGTGTCGACGGCGGTCGGGGTGTCGATGGTGGTCGGGGTGTCGATGGTGGTCGGGGTGTCGATGGCGGTCGTCCGCTTGATGGCGGCGGCAGACTCGATGGCGGCGGCCCGCTTGATGGCGGCGCGGCTCGCGATCTGGGCGGGAGTCACTTCGCAGGCGCGGGCAATCTTTCGCGGGCTGATTTTCAGCGAATTGCCGGGCAGAACGTCGGCCGGGATGCGCTCGGCCGCGGCGCGGTGAGTCCCTACTCCGCGGGCCGGCTTGCCGATCGCGGCAACATGATCCGCAACAACTTCTATAACGGCGGCTGGTACGGCGGCCGGGGCTGGTATGGCAACCACTTCAATGCCTGGTGGCCGGGCGGATGGTGGGGCGGGTCGGGCTGGGGCATGGGGATAGGCATGATGACCGGCCTCGCATGGGGTGAACTCGCCGGCTGGGGCGGCTACGGCGCGGCGCCCGTGGCCTACAGTTACGGTTCGACCGTCTGCTACCAGGATGACGGCGTCTATGTGCAGGGCACGCGTGTGGGCTCCGCCGAGGAGTATGCCCAGCAGGCGTCGGCGATTGCGGCACAGGGCGGTGCCGACGTGAAGGTGGCCGCCGACGACCAGTGGCGGCCGCTGGGAGTGTTTGCGCTCGCACGGTCCGAGGAGACAAACCCGAGCACGTTCATGAGCCTCGCCATCGATAAGGCTGGCTTGCTGCGAGGCACCTACTACGATGCCGTTTCTGATTCCACCCAGAACATGACGGGTAAGGTCGACAAGAAGTCGCAGCGGGCTGCGTGGACGATCGCCGACAAGAAGACGCCGGTCTACGAAGCGGGGCTCTCCAACCTCACGCAGCCGCAGACCACGATCCTTGTTCATCGCGAGGGGGGCAAGGTGGAGCAGATGCTGCTCGTCCGTGTGCAGGACAAAGACAAGGGGAGCGCGGGGGGTGGCCCGGCGTCAGCCGCGTCGGCGAACCTGCCCAAGGCGGCACCCGACCATGATCCCGACACCGACACCGAGAGAGACCCGGAGTGAGGCCGTCGCGGCCACTCGTTGCGGTCGTGCTCGGGTGCGGAGTGGCGGTGTGTGCGGTGTGCACGGTGTGCACGACTGCTGCACCTCCATCCGGAGCGACACCGCCAGCCGGAGCGACGACGGCGGCCCAGCGATTTGCGGCTGGCACCTGGCTCGACCTCACGCATTCCTTCGACGCCACGACGATTTACTGGCCCACCGAGAAGGGCTTTCTCTTCGAGGCAGGCAAGAACGGGCCGACACCGCAGGGCTACTACTACGCCGCGAACCGCTTCGCGACCGCCGAGCACGGCGGCACCCACCTCGATGCCCCGCGGCACTTCGCGGAGGGGCGTCGCACGGCCGATCAGATCGAGCCTTGGCGGCTGGTGGGAGAGGCGGCGGTGATCGACGTCGCGCAGAAGTGCGCGGCCAACGAGGTCTACGAGGTGACGGCCGACGACCTCGTGGCCTGGGAAAGGAAACACGGCCGCCAACTCGTTGATGTGATCGTGCTCCTGCGGACGGGCTGGTCGTCGCGGTGGGAGGATCGCACGAGCTACCTCGGCACCGACGCGAGGGGCCCCGAAGCGGTGCCACTCCTGAGGTTTCCGGGGCTTGCGGCCGATGCAGCGAAGTGGCTCGTCGAGCACCGGCGCGTGCATGCCGTCGGCATCGACACGGCCAGCATCGACCACGGCCCGTCGAGCCTGTTTGGGGCGCACGTCGCCCTCTGTTCCGGGGACGTGCCGATTTTTGAAAACCTCGACGGTCTCCAGCGGCTGCCGGAGGAGGGGGCGTTTGTAGCCGCCCTGCCGATGAAGATTGCCGGCGGCAGCGGCGGTCCGCTCCGCGTGCTCGCCCGGTTGCCGGGCGACAAGTGATGCGGAGCGACGGTCGGCCGACCCTGTTCACGCGTCGCCGGCAGGCTGTTCCCGACGTGCTCTCCGCCCTCGTCCGGAAACGCCTTGGATCTAGGGCTGGACAGTTCAGATGGGAAGGACGATAATTCGGTAGCGACGAAGCGGAGGGACCAGAGCGCATCCGCCTTTTGTGGTTTCAAACGGTAGGAATCCGATATGAATCGTCAGGCTCGTCACCACCGCCCCAACCGTCGTGCTCCCGCACAACTCGTCGCGGAAAGACTCGAGCCGCGGGCCATGCTGACGGCCGATCTCGGGTCGGCAGCCGCGGCGGTCAGGGAGCTCGTCTGGAACGGCACCCCGGTCACTGCCCGCGCCGATGCGTGGATCGTGAGCGTTGACACTCCGGTCGTGGGCATTCGTGCCGGGTGGACCGCGGCGCCGCTCGGGCAGGGCTTCTTTTCTATGATGGCACCTGGGGTTTCGGCCGCCGATGTGAGTGCCTGGGCGACATCGACCGCCGGCGTACGATACGTCGAGCCCGACGCGGTGATCACGACCTCGGCCACGCCCAACGACCCTTCGCTACGGCAACTCTGGGGGCTCAACAACACCGCCCAGACCGGTGGTGTCGCCGACGCCGACATCGATGCGCCGGAGGCGTGGGACGTGGCCACTGGGTCGCGATCGGTCGTCGTTGCCATCATCGACACCGGCATCGACTACCGGCATGCCGACCTCGCGGCCAACATCTGGCAGAATCCCGGCGAGGTGGCCGGCGACCGCATCGACAACGACGGCAACGGCTTCATCGACGACGTCAACGGCTGGGACTTCGCCAACAACGACGCCGATCCCTTCGACGACCAGGGGCATGGCACGCACGTGGCCGGCACGATTGGCGCCGTGGGCAACAACGGCGTTGGCGTGGCGGGCGTCAATTGGCAGGTGTCGATGATCGGGCTTAAGTTCCTTGGAGCCGACGGCAGCGGCACGACCAGCGCCGCGATCGCCGCTGTCAACTACGCCACGCGGATGCGGCGTGACTTCGGGATCAACATCGTCGCGACCAACAACAGCTGGGGCGGCGGCGGCCCCTCGACAGCGCTTCGCGACGCGATCGCGGCGGGCGAAGGGGCGGGCATCCTCTTTATCGCCGCGGCGGGCAACGAGGCGAACAACAACGACAGCTCGGCCTCCTATCCGGCCAACTACGCGAGCATCTCGGTGGCCGCAACCGACTCGTCGAACCGGCTGGCGTCGTTTTCCAGCTACGGTGCGACGACAGTCGACGTTGCGGCGCCGGGGGTGAGCATCACCTCCACGACGCCCAACAACAGCTATTCGTCGTACAGCGGCACCTCGATGGCCACGCCCCACGTAGCCGGCCTCGTCGCGCTGCTCGCCGCCGCGAATCCGGAGGCAACGGCGGCGCAGATCCGCTCGTCGATCCTCTCCACGGCGGTGCCCGTGTCGAGCCTTGCGGGAAGGGTCGCGACCGGCGGGCTGATCAACGCCCGCGCAGCCTTGGACGCGATCGGCTCGGTCACCCCTCCGGAGCCGCCAGCTCCTCCGCCCACTCCGACAGACCCAGATGAGCCCAACGATTCGCAAGCAACAGCGACGGCTCTCGCGCTGGTGAGTGGCGCGGCCAGGGCGAGCGGCGTGGTGGGTGATGGTGCCTACGGCGCCGCCGACGTCGATTTCTATGTGATCGCTCTGGCAGCCGGGGAGACGCTGACTGTTGACATCGACGCGGCGACGCTGGCGACGCCATCGGCGCTCGACTCGTACGTGCGGATCTTCAACGCCGCGGGCACGCAGGTCGCATTCAGCGACGACTCGGGCGGGTCGTACGACAGCCTTGCGACTTACACGGCGTCGGCCTCGGGCACCTACTACGTGGGGATCTCGGCGTACGGCAACTCCTCTTACTCGCCCACGGCGGCCGGCAGTGGCTCCCTGGCTCAGACAACCGGCGATTACACGCTCACCGTCGGAGTGACTGCGGCCCCGGTTCTCACCCCGGTGGCGGACGTGATTGATGTCTCCCCAGATCCGCGGACGACGGCCGTCTCCGCCGTCGTGGTGCAGTTCAGCGTAGCCGTGGCTGGATTCGACGCCGCTGACCTGTCGCTGACCCGAGGCGGATTCGCCGTGTCGCTCGACGGGGTGACGGTTTCGACGACCGACAACGTGCGCTGGACGGTCAACGGACTGGCTACGGCGACGACCACGGCGGGCACCTACGTACTCACCGTCGTGGCGGCGGGAAGTGGGATCGCGTCGATCGTGGGTGGCGTGGGCCTCGCAGCGTCGGCCTCCGATACGTGGGTGACGCAGGCGGCCGCGATCGTCGATGCTGGCGATACATTGCGGTTGGCAGCGGTGGTGTCGGCTACGTCGGGCGAACTGCGGCTCTCGGGCCGGATCGGTGACGGCTCCTCCGCGGCCCGCGACGTCGACATGTATCGAGTCAGGCTTGCCGCCGGCCAGACGCTCGTGATCGACATCGACGCGGCCTCGCTCTCCGGAGGCTCAACGCTCGACAGTTACGTGCGTCTCTTCAACGCGTCCGGGCAGCAGGTCACCAGGAACGACGACTCCGGCGGTTCCGCCGACAGTTATCTCTCGTATCGTGCGGCGGCTGCCGGGACTTTCTACGTGGGGATTTCCGGATTTGGAAACGCCAGCTATTCACCAACCCGGGCAGGTTCCGGACGGAACGCATCGACGGGCGTGTATTCGGTCCGGTTCGCGTTCTCCTCCACAGCGGGCGGTCGAACGGCGGCATTCGGGATGCCTGACGTGGGATCGGCGAGTGCCGCTGCGTCGGCGTTCGCCGTCTACGGCGCCAACTGGATGGCCGCGTTGCCTGCTGCACCGGGCGCTAACCGCGTCCGCCGCGGCGGCGTGTGACGCCCACTTGGGCGACCTTGAGAGCGCATCTGCCTTTGGTGTAGCGGCACGATGGCACCTTGGGGGACGTAGGCACGGAGGTCGGCGAACGCTCGAGGAGCCTTGGGCCTATCCTCGCCCCGGCGACGAGACTTGTGCCGCCCCCGAGCCGGCGATGCACGTAAGTCGAATGCGCTCTCGTGCCCGGGGATCAGTAACGTGGCACCGATGGATCGATCTGCTCGCTCCAGGCGTCGATGCCTCCTGCCATGCTCTGAGTCTGCGGAAAGCCCTGATCGCGGAGCCACTTCGTCACGCGGAGGCTGCGCATGCCGTGGTGGCAATGGACGATGATCGGCCGGCTCTTGTCGCCGCCGAGGCAGAGCGCGAGTTCGCCGACGCGGTCGGGTAGTTCCTGCATGGGAATCAGAACAGACGCGTTGATGCGGGCGGTCTGGTACTCGTCGGCCGTGCGGCAGTCGAGCAGGAGCGGTGCCGCAACTACATTCTGCAAGACGGCTCGGGCATCGCTCACCGAGAGTTCGAGCGGCAGATTGGTCATGGTGGGCAACTCCTGAGGGAACCGTGGATCACACCGGCGACGTCGCAGGTCGGGCACCCGTCGCCGCGGCGAGTGTCGTCCGCCGGCCGCGGACGCCGGCCGCGAGCCGGTCGAGCAGCCGCACGCTCGTGTCCCAGTCGAGGCATGCGTCGGTGATCGACTGGCCGTGGGCCAGCGGCTTGCCCGGCACGAGGTCCTGCCGGCCGCCGACGAGATTGCTCTCCACCATCACGCCCACGATCCGGCCCTCGCCAGCTTCGAGCTGCGCCGCGACCGCGTCGGCCACGTCGAGCTGCCGTTCGTGCTGTTTGGAGGAGTTGCCGTGGGACGCGTCGATCATCAATCGGGAGAGCAGGCTGTTGCGGGCGAGTTCGTCGCAGGCGGCGGCGACGCTCGCTGTGTCGTAGTTCGGAGCCTTGCCGCCCCGGAGAATGATGTGGCAGTCGTCGTTTCCCTTTGTCGAGAAGATGGCGGTATGACCACCCTTCGTGACCGAGAGGAAGTGGTGCGGCCTTCGCGCGGCGAGGATCGCCTCAGCCGCGATCCGCACGTTGCCATCCGTGCCGTTCTTGAAGCCCACGGGGCAGGAGAGGCCCGAGGCGAGTTCGCGATGCACCTGGCTCTCAGTCGTGCGGGCGCCGATCGCACCCCAGGCAACGAGGTCGGCGATGTATTGCGGCGTGATCATGTCGAGAAACTCGCAGCCCGCCGGCAGGCCGAGTGCATTGATCTCAACGAGTAGCTCACGGGCCACCCGCAGCCCTTTGTTGATCTGGAAGGTGCCGTCGAGGTCGGGGTCGTTGATCAGCCCCTTCCAGCCGACCGTCGTCCGCGGCTTCTCGAAATAGACCCGCATTACGATCTCGAGATCGGCCGCGAGCCGCTCCCGCTCGCTCACCAGCTGTCGGGCATACGCGACCGCCGCTTCGGGGTCATGGATCGAGCAGGGGCCGATGACGACGATCAGTCGGTCATCGTCTCCCCGGAGGATCGCGTGCAGTTTGCCACGTGCCGCCGACACCACGCTGCCGACTCTTTCGGTGCAGGGAAGTTCGCGGAGCAGGTGCGCCGGCGGGGAGAGCTCCTTGATCTCGTCGATCCGGAGGTCGTCGGTGGTGGTTCGCTGCGGGTTCATCAGGGGCGGGAGAGACGGTGAGAGGTCAGACGTTATGGTACAGTCCGAACGTGGCCGCGGGAGATCGCCGACGCGACCCCGTCAAAGGGTCCGGTGCGGGGCATGGGAGAGACGTGGCGATGGCGAGAATGACACGCTTTTTCAGGATGATGTCCGGGGCGGCGCGGCTGGGGCTGGCGTGGGGCTGCCTCTGCGTCATCGCGATTCGCGTCGTCGGTGAGGAGCCGAAGGGGGCTGCGCCGGGGGGCGAGAAGCCTGCGGCCGACACGGTCGTCGTGGAGCGCGGTCCCTTCGAACTGGCTCTCACGGCGAAGGGCGGGTTCGAACCAGTCGAGTTCACGGTCGTGGAATGTCGGCCCCAGTCGTGGACGCAACCGCTGGAGATTCTCCGCGTGGTATCTCACGGGGCTCGCGTCAATGCCGGCGACCCGCTGGTGGAGTTCGACACGGAGAAACTTGACCGTGCGATCAGCGACCTGAAGATTGAGCTGGCAGCGGGCGAGAAGCCGCTCGAGGTCGCCCGCAGGGAGTTGCCGATTGCCGAGGCGATGCACCCGCTCGAGATGGCCGACGCCGAACGGGAGAGCAGGATCGCCGCCGAGAATCTGGCGAGGTTTCTTGCCGTCGAGAAGAGCCTGGCCGAGGAGGCGACCCGCTTCGACCTGCGTGCCGCTGAGGAGCGGCTGAAGTATGCGCGGGAAGAACTACGGCAGCTGGAGCAGATGTACAAAGACAAGGATCTCACTGAGGAGACTGAGGAGATGATCCTGCAGCGGACACGTTTCGACGTCACGCAGGCCGAGTTTTCGCTGAAGCGGATAGCCGAGACGGTCGAGGAGAGGCTCCTGCTCGGTCTGCCACGGCAGGAGATCGAGGTGCGGCGGGCCGCGGAGACCGCCGCGCTGAACCTGGCGAAGCTGCGGGCCACGCTGCCGCTGCAGCTGGAGCAGAAAAAACTCGC
Source organism: Planctomicrobium piriforme (assembly GCA_945869735.1). GTDB lineage: Bacteria > Planctomycetota > Planctomycetia > Pirellulales > UBA1268 > QWPN01. The sequence continues at coordinate 15,114 of CAMBPQ010000032.1, read as the reverse complement.
GTTTTTGAAGCAGGAGCACGAGCGGGCGCAGTCACTCCGCCGGCTCACCGAACTGGAGCATGACCGGAATGCCGCGACCGTCCGGGCGCCGCGGGCCGGCATGGCGTATTACGGTCGTCTCAGCGAGGGTGCGTGGTCGACCGCTTCCGTCGTGGCGAAGGCCGTCGTGGGGCGGGCGGTGCCGCCAGGCGAAATCGAGTTCACCGTGCTCGATCCCGACCGGCTCCATTTCCGGGCCAAGGTCGAGGAAAAAGATCTGCATCTGCTCGCGGTCGGCCTCGCGGGCCGCGTGGAGCCGACGGGCTTTCCCGATACGGACGTGCCCGTCACGCTCCGGCCGTTCGTTCCCGTGCCGAGAGAGGGGTCGTTCGACGCGATGTTCGCAGTGGCTGCGAAGGAGGGGGGGCCGAAACTTCTGCCCGGCATGACCGGCGCGGTCCGCTGCGTGGTCGTGAAGCGGCCCGAAGCCCTCACGCTGCCGAGCATCGCGGTGTTTCGCGACGACGACGGTAGCCGTCACGTGTTTCGCTGCGATGCCGACGGCAAGCCCGAGAAACAGATCGTGAAGATCGGTGGCACCGTTGGCGGCCGCACCGAGATCGTGGAGGGGGTCGGCGTGGGCGACCGCGTGCGGACCTCGAAGCCGTGATCACGAGCGGCGGGCGGATCGTGGCGGTGCTGGCCTGCCTCGCGTGGGCTGTGGTCACTTTCGCCCAGACCCCGGCGCAAGCTGCTGCGGAACTGGCCGCTGCGGAGCCGGTGGCGGCCACCGCGAGGGAGCGGAAATCGCAGCCGGTCGAGGTGACGCCGGCGGGGCTCAACGCCGCAATCGCGAAGGGCGTCGCCTTCCTCGTCGGCGTGCAGAACGACGACGGCTCGTTCGGCTCGGCCGAGCGGACGAAGGATCTCAACATCATGGCCGGCGTGGGCTCGCATCTCGGTTTTCGGGCGGCCACGACGGCGATGTGCGTGCAGGCCCTGATCGAGGAGGATGACGGCTCGCCGGCGGTGGCCCGGGCGATCGAGCGGGGCGAGCAGTGGCTGTTCGATCATCTGCCCGACGTTCGCCGGCACGATCCGATGTTGATCTACAACGTCTGGGCTCATGCCTACGGCATCCAGGCGTTGGTGGCCATGCACGGCCGGAAGCCCGACGATGCAGCACGCCGCGGGCAGATCGTGGCACTGATCCGCGGACAGTACGAGAAGCTGACCCGATACGAGTCGGCCCAGGGGGGCTGGGGGTATTACGACTTCACTGCGGGCACCCAGCGGCCGGCGTCATCGTCGACGAGTTTCGTTAATGCGACCGTATTGATTGCCTTTCACGACGCCCTCGAGATCGGCGTCGAGCCGCCGGAAAAGGTGACCCGACGGGCCATTGAGGCGACCGAGAAGCAACTGCTTCCCGACTTCAGCTATCTCTACGGCTCGTATCTCACGTGGCAGCCGCGGCGGGGCATCAATCGCCCTGGCGGCAGCCTAGGGCGGAGTCAGGCCTGCAACCTGGCGCTGCGGCTCTGGGGCGACGAGCGGATGACCGACGTGGTACTCGAGGAATGGCTCGACCGGCTCATCGTCCGCAACGGCTGGCTCGAACTCGGCCGCAAACGGCCGATCCCGCACGAGTCGTTTTTCCAGGTGGCCGGCTACTTTTATTTCTACGGCCATTATTACGCGGCCCGGGCACTCGTCGAGATTCCGGCCTCGGCGCGACCGCATTACCAAGACAACCTGGCGAGGATCATCCTCGATGTGCAGGACGCCGACGGCTCGTGGTGGGATTACCCGCTCTACAACTATCACCAGCAATACGGCACAGCCTACGCGCTGATGACGCTCCACCGCTGCCGCCGGTAGTTGCGTCAGGAAGCCCCAAAGCGCGAGCGCGGGGAATACGCCCTCCACCTCACTCCGGTGGGCTTCGCGGGAACGTCCGCGGCTGACCGGTGGCCTCGACGCTACGGATGGCGTAGCTCGGGTCGATATATTTCAAGTTGAGTTCGACTTCCGCCGCCGCGAAATGGTCGGTGATCCTGCTGCGGAGGAACAGGCCCACGTCGCTAAGTTTCCGGTTACCTGAGGCGTCGACCCCCGTTGACTGCTCCGCTATGAGATCCTGCCCGGCCCCCTCCGCGGCGACGATCACCGCGTGGCCACACATTCGGACCCGGTCCAGCAGGTGCTCCAGAAACCCGTTTGGACCATCCAGACTGAACGGCACCTCCGGGATCAGCACGTAGTTGGCATCGGGTTCGGCGAGCGACGCATAGCAGGCGATGAAGCCCGAATGGCGGCCCATCAGCTTCACGAGGCCGACGCCGTTGGGCGACGCCTTCGCTTCGACGTGGGCTGACCGGATCGATTTCGTGGCTTCGGCGAACGCGGTCTGAAACCCGAAACTCTGGTCAATGTAGGGGATGTCGTTGTCGATCGTCTTCGGGATGCCGACCACGGCGAGCCTCATGCCACGTTCCGCCGCGACAGCCGCGATCTGTAGCGCGCCCCGGAGCGTCCCGTCGCCACCGATCACGAACAGCGTTGAGATGTTCATGCGTTCGAGGCAGTCGACGACCTCTTGGGCATCCTGACCCCCCCGTGATGTGCCAAGGATCGTGCCGCCGTCTTCGTCGATGTTGCTGACGAGTTCGGGCCTGAGGTCGAGCACGCTGTGGCCATACCGTGGGATGAACCCCTGATAGCCGTTCTTGAAGCCGTGGATACGATGCAGCCGCCGCAGGTCACGATCCCCGCCGTATCGGCAAAGAGGACGCGATCGTCCTCCTCGACGTAGTGGACATTGGTCTTCCGCGACTCGATCAGCGGCCTGAGCGGTGAGTCGATCCGGCAGGGGCCGAGGGAGGCAACGGCCAGGTCGGTCATCGTGATCCGAGTGGTCATCCCGTCGTCCTCATCCCGGCAGCGATTCCCTGCACACAGAGCCGGAGCAGATCCCGATGCTGGTCGGCCGCAGCCGAAGCGGCCTCAGCATCGGCCCGCCGCCGGTGCATAAACTCGATCTGCATCAGGTTGAGGGGGTCGACGTAGGGGTTGTGGGCCTCGATCGACCGCTGGAACCAGGGCGTGGTCGCGAGCAGTTCGCCGCCCCCCACGATGTCGAGAATCGCCTGTCGGGTGCGGTCGCGCTCCGCCGCGATCCGCTGCCAGATTTGCCGGCGGGCGTCTTCGTCGACGGCGAGTTCTGCGTAGCGCTGGGCGATGTACATGTCGGCCTTGGCCAGCGCGAGGGTCGCATTGTCGATCGTGGCCTGGAAGAACGGCCACTGGCGATACATGTCGCAGACGGCCTGCCACGCCCGCCGATCCTCGTATTGAACCTCGGTGAGCGCCGTGCCCAGGCCGTACCACGCCGGAATCATGCAGCGGCTTTGCGTCCACGCAAACACCCAGGGGATCGCGCGGAGATCGTCGAGCGTCCGCTCACCGTGGCGGCGGGAGGGCCGCGACGCGATCGGCAGGTTCTCGATGTCGTCGATCGGCGTGGTTTGCGAGAAGTAGCCGATGAAGCCCGGCTGGTCGACGAGGTCGCGGTAGACTGTCCACGAGCGCTCGGCCATCCGCGCGGCGACGGTGGCCCACTCGGGCTTCGGCTCCGTCCGCCGCACGCTCGACGCCACCATCGTGGCCCACGTCACCTGCTCCAGATGCCGGCGGGCGATCTCAGCGTCGTCGTACCGCTCGGCGAGCACCTCGCCCTGCTCGGTGAGCCGCAGCGAGCCGTCGAGCGTCTCTGACGGCAGTGAGAGGATGCCCCGGGCCGCGGGGCCGCCGCCGCGGCCGAGCGAGCCGCCACGGCCGTGAAAGAAGGTGAGCGACACGCCCCGGGCCGCGGCGGCCGCGTGGAGATTGCTTTGCGAGGTCTGCAGCCCGCAGCAGGCGGCCAGGTAGCCGCCGTCCTTGGTGCTGTCGGAGTATCCCACCATCACAATCTGGCGATCTCCGCGGCCGCGGAGATGCTCGCGATAGGCGGGCTCGTCGAGGATCGCGGCGAGAGTCTCGTGCGCCTGCGCGAGGTCATTGATCTTCTCGAACAGCGGCACGACGGCGATGTCGGTTTCAGCGACGATCTCGCCGGCCGCCCTCGCACGACCCTGCGCCCACCGCCACAGCCAGAGCACGGAGAGCACGTCGGCGGGGCAGCGGGTCAGGCTCACGATCGCGCCGCCGATACTCTGCGGGCCGAAGCGGACGCTGGCCGCGTGAAGCACACGGAACAGCCGCAGCGAATCGAGGGCGAGCGGCCGCAGTTGATCCTCCGGCACGTCGCCGACGAGGCCCAGCGAGTCGACGAGTATCCGGCAGCGGGCCTGATCATCGAGTGCATCGTAAGCGTCGGCGTTGGGCAACAGCCCCGCGGCGGTGAGAATGTCACCCATGATCTCGCTGTAGGCCCGGGCGTCTTGCCGGACGTCGAGCCGCGTCATGTGGAGGCCGAACGTGCGGACGAGATCGAGCCAGGCCTGCGGCGGGGATTCGCTGGCGGCGGCATGATCGCGGGCGAGGCACTCGAGCAGGGCCGCGACATCGGCTTCGAGGTCGTCGCCGGCTCGGTATGCCCAGTCAGGAGCCGTCGTGGTGAGCGACTCAACCCGCGACGATTCGAGGCGGAACCGCATCATCCTGACCCAGCGCCGGTAGACCTCGTGAGGCACGATCGGTTCGAGCGCGGCGGCCAGTTCGGGCCAGCGGGCCGCGAGGTCTTCGAGCCGCCTGGCCAGCGGCTCCGCGCCGCTGGCGGTGTGGATTGAGATGGTCAGGAAATCGTGCAGGCGATTGCACCAGACCACATGCTCTGCGATCGCCTCGTTACGAAGCCGGACGAGCGTCTGCGTCGTGATGTCGGCCGTCACGAAGGGATTGCCGTCACGGTCGCCCCCCATCCAGGAACCGAACGACAAAAAGGGTGGGACGCGAAACTCGTGGCCGGGGTAATACACGCTCAGGGCGCGGCGGAGCGAGGCATAGACCTGCGGCACCGCCTCCCAGATTCGGGGCATGATCGATAGCCCACGGTCGACCTCGTCGAGCACTGTCGGTCTCGTGGGGCGGAGAAACTCTGTCTGCCAGAGAAGCACGAGTTCGCTTCTCATGTCGGCCTCGTGCCGTGTCCGTTCCCGTGGCAGCAGGTCGGGGGCATCGATCGCCTGGAGGCTCTTCCGCATCCGCCGGAGTTTGGCCCGGATCGACCGTCGCTTGGCCTCGCTTGGGTGCGCCGTGAACACGAGCTCTACCGCGAGGCGGTCAAGAATCTTTTGAACGTCGTCCGCGGGGGCGCCGAGCGACTTGAGCTCCGCGATCCCAGCCGGCAGCGATTCACCGAGCGGCTCGGGATGCTGCTTCCGCTCCCGGTCGTGCAGTATACGGACCCGCTGCCGGTCCTCGGCGATGTTGACCAAGTCGAAGAAGATGCTGAACGCTCGGGCCACGACCGTCGCCTGCCGCTCGTCGAGCGATTCGATCCGGGCCGCGAGGGCCGGCTCGGCGTCGTGCCGGCCGAGGCGGCGGTCGCGGCTCAGCGTTCGGACCTTCTCCACGAGATCGATTGCCTCCTCGCCGGCGATCTCACGGATCACCGAGCCGAGCATGTCACCGAGAAAACGCACATCGCGGTGGAGCAGTTCGTCGTGGGGCACGGGGGGGGATCCGGCGGAGGGAAGGCGGGCTGAACGGGGAAAAGTGGGGGCGGCAGAGATCATGCCACGTTTCTCCAGCAAAGTCCGCGCCGTGCGGGTGGGCACCGGAAGAACCCGCGGCCATGCCTGTTCAATCGGGAAATACAGCGGTCTCTCAAATACCCGCCGGCCGGCCGCCGTCGCGGAGCGTCAAACGGGAGGCATCGCTCTGCCTCATCCGTGGGCAGTCGGCCGCCGGCGGTCCGGTTATGCTCCAGGCATGATGTTCCTACGACTCCCTCGTCGAGGCGGGCCGGCCCGCGTGTTGCTACTTTCGCTGCCGGCCCTCTTGGGAGAATTCACGTTGGAAGGAGTCGCGGCCGGGGATGAGCTTGCGGCTGAAAAGGCCCAGGCCGACCTGCACGTGGCCGCACCGGACCGCATTCGCCAGATGCAGGCCGACGCCGAAGCGACAGGCCGGGCGTCGTGGGGTTATTGGGGTGATCAGCCGGCCCGCTACGTGTCGTGGTCGAACCATTCGAACCGGCTGATCCCGGTGTATTCGTTCGGGATGACGCTCGACGCCGTGAAGGGGAAAAGGAGCGTCTATCGCGACGAGGCACGCCTGCGGAGCTTGTACGGGCGGCTGCCCGAGCAGTCGCTCAATCCCGAGGCCGACTACTTCGACCAGACTGACGTTGCCCGCCTACAGATGATGGCTGCCGATGCGGGCAAGAAATACATCGTCCTCGTGGTGTTTGACGGCATGGACTGGCACACGACAAGGACTGCGGCGATTGCAGCCAAAGGCAGGGTGGACTACGACGGGGGTCGCGGCAGCGGCTTTCAGTTCCAGGACTATCGCGGGGCCCCGACAGATTTCGGGCAGTGCGTGACCAGCCCCGCCAACAAGGGCACGAAGTTCGACGTCGATGCGCAGGTGGTGATCAACCCGGGCGGCGAACTGCCGGGGGGATACGATGCAGGGCGGGGCGGGGTGACCGGCTGGGATCCGCGGGCCGGTATTCAATACCTGATGGGCAAGGATCGCGACCTGCCGCACGCCGTCACCGATTCGGCGGCATCGGCAACCTCCCTCTGCACGGGGCACAAGACCTACAACGACGCGATCAACATTGGGGTGAAGGGCGAGCAACTCGAGACAGTGGCGCATCTGCTCCAAAAACGCGGCTACGCGGTCGGCGCTGTGACGAGCGTGCCGGTGTCGCACGCCACGCCGGCGTGCTCCTACGCCCACAACGTGACCCGCGACGACTACCAAGACATCTCCCGCGACCTCCTCGGCCAGCTGTCGATCTCCCACCGCGGCACGCCGTTACCGGGCCTCGACGTGCTTGTCGGCGCTGGATTCGGCGTGCAGGGCAGGAATGAAAAGGACCAGGGTCGAAACTTTGAGCCGGGCAACAAATATCTGGCCGAGTCGACGCTCGAGGCGATCGACGCAACGCACGGCGGGCCTTACCGGGTGGCCCTGCGGACCCCCAGCCGCCGCGGCGACGAGGTGCTCTCCGAGGCCGCGGCCGACGCGATCCAGCGGAAACTCCGGCTGTTCGGGTTCTTCGGCGTCGCGGAGGGGCACCTGCCGTTTCAGACGGCCAACGGCGACTTCGATCCAGCGGCTGGGCTTGAGACTGCTGACCGTGGCGAGGTCGACCCGCTCCGCAAGAAATACGGCTCCGCGATCCACTACACCGTGGCCGACCTCGACGAGAATCCCTCGCTCGCCGACATGACCCGCGCGGCGCTCGACGTGCTCGCGTCGCGGGGCAAGTTCTGGCTGATGGTGGAGGCGGGAGACGTCGACTGGGCGTCGCATGCCAACAACATCGACACGGCGATCGGCGCCGTGAGGGCGGGTGACGCCGCGTTTCAGGCGGTCGTGAAGTGGCTCGAGCGGCACGACGCCTGGAACGACGCGGTGGTGATCGTGACGAGCGACCACGGGCACGCCTTTGTGCTCGGTGAGCCCGAGGCGTTTGCCACCGCGATCAGCCGCTGATCAGCGACTTCATCTCGCGGACGGCCTGGGTGAAGCCGACGAATACGGCGCGGGCCACGATCGAGTGCCCGATGTTGAGTTCACCCATGCCGTCGAGCCGGGCGACTGGCACGACGTTGCGGTAGGTGAGCCCGTGGCCCGCGTTGAGTTCGAGCCCCGCCAGCCGGACCATCGCGCTGGCCCTCGAGAGCTTCACAAGTTCGTTGTGCCGCTCCGCTTCGGTCGCTGCGTTGGCATAGCAGCCGGTGTGCAGTTCTGCGGCTGCGACGCCGAGGTCCACCGAGGCATCGATCTGCTGTGGGCAGGGGTCGATAAACAGCGACACCGTGATGCCGGCGTCCTTCAGCCGGAGGACGGCCTCTTCCGTCGCGGCACGGTGCGCGACGACGTCGAGGCCCCCCTCGGTCGTGATTTCCTCGCGCTTCTCCGGCACGAGCGTCACCTGGCAGGGCTTCACCCGACATGCGATGTCGATCATCGACGGGGCGATCGCGCACTCGAGGTTGAGCTTCACCTGCACCGTGCGGCGCAACACCTCAAGATCGCGATCCTGGATATGCCGCCGGTCCTCACGGAGGTGCACCGTAATGGCGTCGGCGCCACCGAGTTCGGCGAGCGCCGCCGCCCACACCGGGTCGGGCTCCACCGTTCGGCGGGCCTGCCGAACGGTAGCGACGTGGTCGATGTTAACGCCAAGGGTGCTCATGTCCGACTCAGCGTCGCCGCCGGCTATTCCTTTTTCAAGAGCACGACGGCGTTGCCGCGTGGCGTCCGCACCTGGAGGACGACGCCCGCCTCGGCCGACTCTTCGGCGATCGCCTTCTCGAAGTCGGCGAGGCTCGTCACCGGGGTCTTGCCGACCTTGCGGACAAGCACGCCCGGCCCAAGGCCCGCCGCGGCCGCGACGCCGTCGGCATCGACGCGATCGATCACCACGCCGTCGAAGTCGGCGTAGGCGTCTTCGGCCATCGAGCCCTTGTCGCGAACGTCCAGACCAAACTCCTCGGAGGAAAAGGTCTCGCCGCCTTGTTCCGCCTCGGGCTTCATCGCCCGGCCTGCTTTGACCATGTCGGTCGGGAGCGGTTGCACGTTGATCGTGAGCGTCACCTGCTCGCCGTCGCGAAAAACGGTGAGCTTATGTGGTTGGCCCATGGCCGATCGCTCGACGATCTCCTGGAGCGCCCGTGTGCCCTTGATGGCCTGGCCGTCGAAGGCCGTGATGATGTCGAGGTCTTGGACGCCCGCCGCGGCGGCGGGGGAGCCCGGCACAACGTCGTTCACCAACACGCCTCCGCGGTCCTTGGCATTGAGCTTTGCCGCCATCCGGGCGTCGAGCGGCCCCATCTGCACCCCGATGTATGCCCGCTGCACGGTTCCTTTGGCGATGAGTTGGTCAGTCACCCAGCGGGCGAGGTTGACAGGGATAGCGAAGCCGATGCCCTGGTAGCCGCCGCTGTTTGAGGCGATGGCGGTGTTGATGCCCACGACCTCACCTGCCAGGTTGACCAACGGACCACCCGAGTTGCCGGGGTTGATTGCGGCGTCGGTCTGCAGAAACTGCGCGCGGCGGATGCCGCCGAGTTCGCGGCCCTTGCCACTGATGATCCCGGCGCTGACGGTCGTCTCGAGTTCGAACGGGTTGCCGATGGCGATCACCCAGTCGCCGATTTCGAGTTTGTCGGAGTCGCCGAGCTTTGCGGTCGGCAGGTCCTTCACGTCGGCCAGTCGCACGACGGCCAGGTCGCTCTCGGGGTCGGTCTTGATGTCGACAGCCTTGAACTCACGGCCGTCGGAGAGTTCGATCATGACTTCGTCGGAGCCCTCCACCACGTGGTTGTTGGTGATCACGATGCCGCTGGAGTCGACGATCACGCCCGAACCGACGCCCGAGCGACCGGGTGTCTGCCCCCCCTCGGGCATGTTGAAGTCAAAGCCCTCCGGCAGACCGTCGGGGAACATGCCCTCGAACGGCGTGCCCTTGAGGGGGTTTTCGCCGCCGCGGCGCTGGCCGCGGGCCGCAGCCTTCTTGGGCTTCGACTCGCTCCGCACGACAACGACCGCGGGAGTGGTCATCCCAGCCGCCCGACGAAAGGCGTTGGAGAGGGCAGTGGCGTGGGTGATGTCGTCGGTGGCGGGCTCCGCGGCTCGGGTGGCACTCGGGGCCAGCGCGACCGCGACGGCGGCCGCCGACAGGGCTGCCGCACAAAATACGCACAGCGTTCGCGAGGGACGGCCGCCGCGGAGGGGGGCGGAAAACCGGAGTTGGCGGAGAGTCATGGTCATAAAAACACCTGTGGAGGGGCGGTCGGACCTTCAAGTGTAGGCGTGCCGCGGTCAAACGACACCGGCCGGCCCAGAGGTCGGCGGCGGCTGACACGACACGTTTCCTGTCTCTACGAAGCAGCCCCCGGGATGGTTCGTGGCACGGCCGCGGCAGCGGTTAGGCTGGTGCATCGCGTTGACAGATTGAGGGGGAGCGGCCTATTTTGCAGACGAACGGAGAGACGGTATTCACATGGCGGGACAGGAGCATCGGGGACCAACCGAGGCCGGCGTTGACGTGGCAGAGTGCCAGCGCCGGATCGGATACGTGTTTCGTGACCCCGCCCTGTTGGTGTCCTCTCTGACCCACGCCTCCGGGGCCCAGCACCGCCTGGCCTCCAACGAGCGGCTCGAGTTTCTCGGCGATGCCATTCTGGGGTTTCTCGTCTGCGAGACGCTCTACCGGCTGTTTCCTGATTCGCTCGAGGGGGACCTCACGCGGATCAAGTCGGTGGTCGTCAGCCGCGAGACGTGCAGCCGGCTCAGCGAGCAACTGCAGCTCGTCGATTTCCTGATCGTGGGCAAGGGACTGTCGGTGAACAACCGGTCCGTGCCGCCGTCGGTGCTCTCCGATCTGTTCGAGTCACTCGTGGCAGCGATCTATCTCGACGGTGGCATCGAGGCCGTGAGACCCCTCGTGGCACGGATGCTCGAGCCCGAGATCGGGAAGGTGGTGAGCGGCGAGATGGGCTCGAACCACAAGTCGCTGTTGCAGCAATGGGCCCAGCGGGATTTCGGGGTGACGCCGACCTATGAGGTGATCGAGGAGGCAGGCCCCGACCACAGCAAGAGTTTTCATGTTTCCGCCCAGATCGGTAGCCGCCGCTACGCTCCGGCCTGGGGCCGCAATAAAAAGGAAGCGGAACAACGGGCCGCGTCGAATGCGCTCGTCGAGTTGCAAGACACATCCTGCCACGGCACCGATTCGGGGCAGTGAGCCTGCCCGGAGGGCCACGGTGCCGCGGGAAAGTGGGCTTCCGTGCGCACGGTCTGCGTCCTAAGGTCCGCCCGTCGTTCAGGAGGCAACCCGCCCGGACGCGATCGGCGTGGCGTGGGAGGTGTGCATGAAATCGGGAATCCGGTTGTGTGGAGACGCCGTGAGTTGCCTGCTGGCAGCCGTCTTCTGGCTGACTGCCACGGTGTCTCATGGGCAGCAGTCGGTTTTCGATCCCACGGCGTCTGCGGCTGTTCCGATAGCGACGGGCTGGCCCGCGAGACTTCCGGCGAAAATCTACGTGATTCCCTTCGACATGGAGCCCGGCTTACAGGAGGCGTTGACGCAGCAGGCCGAAGCCGCGGTGATTCCGCAGGGACCGGTGCGAAAGCTGTTTGCAGCGAGGCCCCGCGTGGCCGACATGGTCATGGGGAATGACCGCAGTCTCCCGGTTGGCACCTCCATCGCGAAGTTGGTGGCCGACGAACTCGCCCAAGCGGGGTGGCCGGCTGTGTTTTGGGACAACCCCAATCCGCCCCCGGCGGATGGCTGGCGGCTCGGGGGACAGGTGGTCGGCCTCGATGACGGCAACGCTGCCGCGAGGAATGTCATCGGTTTCGGCGTTGGCAACAAAAGCATCGGCATCGATGTGGCGATGTCTGATCCCGCGACGGCGGGCGGCCAGGCCTTCTTCATTCTCGAAACATCCGACAAGGGTCGGAATATGCCTGGGGCATTGCCCGTCGCGGCCGTGGCTGGCTTCAATCCGTATGTCGTCGTCGGCAAGTTGGCGGCTTCCAGCAGTGGGATCGCCGACATCACCCAGCAGCAGCGGATGGCCGATGAGATCGCCAGGGCGGTCGCCGAGGCCGTCAGACTTCACGTCGTGCCTCCGGCCCGCTAGCGCCAGCGCTGCTCGTTCCGCTCAAACCCATAGGGTCTTTGGCATGCTCACAACTCCCGCCTGCTTCGATTTCTTCCTGGCCCTTCCGATGCCGCTGATGGTCGGGTCTCTCTTGGTCTACTGGGGCTTGTTCGCGTTTGTCGTCCACCGATATCTCGTGCCGTGGATTGCGGGTCGAGAGGGCAAGCGGCTCGGCAGGCTGGAGGCAGAGGTTCCGGCTCAGATCGGGCTCGCGTTCGGCCTCCTGATCTCATTCATCGCGATGCCGGTCTGGGAGCAGCACAACCTCGCCGAGGAGTCGGCCCGCAGCGAGGCGGCGGCCTATCGCGAGATGGCCGAGTCGATCGAGGAGATGGCAGGTGCCGAGGGGAAGTCGCTGCACGACTCGTTGCAGAACGCGATTAACTTCATCGTCAATACGGAATGGCCGCAGTTGGCCCAGCTGCTCAGTCCCAGGGTCACGGCGCCTCCGCTGCGCGAGTTGCGAACCACCATCAACTCCTTGCCGGAAGGGACTCTCCACATCGAACTTCGCGATCTCTATCGGAGGGCGTCGGACGCACGCGAGACGAGGTTGCGGATCGCCGCCACCCGGCCGCCCCCGGCTCGGTGGGGCATCGTGGGGGTGCTTGCCATTCTCACCCTGCTCGGTGTCGGGCTGATTCACGCCGATTCGCGGCGGGCACGGCGGATGGCGTTGGGAATGGTGTCGATCGGGATCAGTTGCTGTTTCGTGCTCCTGTTTGCGTACACGCGGCCCTATATCGGCCAGTTCGCGGTCGGGCCCGAGGATCTGCGGGTCTTGATGTTCGATATGAACGAGGAAGAGACGGCTCCACAGTTCAGTAGGTTGTGATATCGGGGTCGTCGTTTCTCAGCACGCCATGCCTGTCATTCTCCAGACCTCGCTCCTGCTCGTGTTGTCGAACGTCTTCATGACGTTTGCGTGGTACGCGCACCTCAAGGACATGAGCGGGAGGCCGTGGTTCATCGCGGCGCTGGTGAGTTGGGGCGTCGCTCTGGCGGAGTATCTCCTGCAGGTGCCTGCGAACCGGATCGGCTACACCGCGCTCTCTCTTGGCCAGCTCAAGATCCTGCAGGAGGTCATCGCGCTCACTGTTTTTGTTCCGTTCGCCGTGCTGTACATGAAACAGCCCTTGAAGCTGAACTATCTATGGGCGGCACTGTGCATCTGCGCCGCCGTCTACTTCGTGTTCCGGGAATCGTGACCGGCCGCCACTCGCCCGCTGTGTCGCGTCATCGCCGGTCGGCTCGTGAGACTCACGAGGGGTTCGTCTGCCTCGCGAGCGTCAGGTGATTTCCGGGTCTTCGTCCGGAGAGTCGGTGTCTTCGAACTCCACGTCGTCTTCCCAGGGCCAAAAAAACATCTGGACCTGCCTGAGGATGACCGTGTCTTCGTCCTCGTTGATGTCCACCTGAAAGAGGAGCCCCTCGAAGTCACAGAGGTCCTTCGGGTGAACCGGGGTGATTTGGACCGTGTCGCCAGCTCCCTTCTCCGCCGCCACGAACGAGTAGCGGGCGATATCGCCGTTCACATGGATGTCGTCGGCGCTTTCGAAGATATCCGCTTCACCCTCGATTTCAAATTGCGGCATGGCTTCGGTGTCCTTTCTGTCAGGTGGTGTCGATGTTCAAACGTCAACCGCCGGGAGCATAACGCTCCCGTGCCTCTCTCAAGAAGCCCGGAGCGCGAGCGATGGGGAAGCGGGTGGCGAATGTGGTGGTGGTGGTGGGAAGCGAGTTGGGGTGGTGGACGTATTCCCCGCGCTCGCGCTTGGGGCTTCCTGACGGGAGGCCCCACGGCTCATGCCGCGACGCTTCCTGTCCTCAAGAAGCCCGGAGCGCGAGCGATGGGTAAGCGGGTGGCGCGTCGCGCGGCGATGCTCATGCTCGGCCCCGAAAAGTTACCGTGCCCGTGCAGAATCCTCAGGTCTCTATCGGCAAGCGGACCGGCCGCTGCTCAGCCGACTGTGCCGCGGTCGAGCAGGCCCTCGATCAAAGCGCTGCGGGTGTCGAGCGACGTGGTCCGCAGCTTCGCCTCCGGCTGCTGGAGAATCTCCCGTAGCTTCATGAGCCTTCGTCCGCCCGATTGGGCGTCGTAGCTATTGAAGGCGATCGTGAACCGGCGATCGGGATCGACCTCGCTTCCATCGCGGCTGATCGCCGTGGGCCGGCCCCCGTCGCCCCTTACGACCTCGAACGGCCAGAGCGTGCGGTCTGACTTCTTGTCGCTGGCGTCCTCGGCCACGATCGTGAGCAGGTCGCGGGCGGTCACATCCGCCGTGGCAAGCATGTTTTCGTAGGGGATGATCCTCCAGCAGTCGCCCACGGTCAGTTCCCCCGGCGGGAGGTCGCCCGTGGCGAACGTGCCGTGAAAGACGCCGTCCACCGGCGACTTACTGCGGGCGAGCGATTCGGCGAACGTCTCGCAAAGGAGCTTCGCGAGACCGCTGCCGCGGCCCTTACCCTCGATCTGCCTCGCGACCGTCGCCACCCGTCGCGCGAGCTGCTCGTCGGCTTTCGCCAGATTGGGCTGGGCCCGCTCCATCACGGCCGGGTCGAGTTCGAACCGGTCGTCCATGAGCAGCGTGAACGCTCGGCGATCGACGAGCTTTCGGCTGTCGAGGTCGAACGTGAGGTCGATCCGGCCGCAGTGAATGCCGTGGTAGCTCGACTGCGAGCAGAGTACGTCATGCAATGACCAGGTGGGCTGATTCTGGTGCGAGTGACCCGCAAGGTAGATGTCGACGTCTTTGGCGTCGCGCAAGAGTTCGCGCACCGGATTAGCGTAGTCATCTTGGAACCGCCAGCCCATGTGCCCCATCACCACGATCGCATCGACTCCTGCCGACTTCACCTCTTTCAGGCTCGTGGCGAGCGTCCGCACAGGATCGCTCGCCGCCGTGCCGCCGAGCGTTTCCGGGGCGAGCCAGTAGGGGAGGCCCGGCGTGATCAGTCCGACGAGACCGATCTTGAACCCGCCCACTTCCTTCAAGACCCACGGCTTCACCTTACCCCAGGCGCCCGCAAACGATCCGGGTTTCGTGCCCGCCCGCTCGAGGTTGCCCGTGAGCACCGGCGACTGCGACAGCGCGAGGTTGGCCTCGAGCTTTTCCGGCCCCCAGTCGAAGTCGTGGTTGCCGAGCGTCCAGGCGTCGTAGCCGAGCCGGTTGAAGAGATCGATCATGATCGATCCCCCGCTCTCGAGGCTCACGGCCGTGCCCTGGACCACGTCGCCCACATCGACGGTGATCGAATGCGGCGACTCGCGCCGCCACTG
>CAMBPQ010000031.1 GCA_945869735.1 Planctomicrobium piriforme | reverse complement strand
CGCATGCTCTTCGCGTTCGCTGCCGTAGGTCTCGCGCCGCTTGCCGTGTGGGCGGCCGACCCGGCCGCCGTCGAGGTGGCGAGGAAGCGTGTCGTGGCGTTGGGCGCCGGCGCGGCGTGCGTCGTCGATGCCGCTGGTCGGCTCACCGAGATCACGATCCCGGACGGGGCCGAAGTGACTGCCGCCGACCTCGCACGCATCGGCACGCTCACCGATCTCGAGAAGTTGCAGGTTCTCAACTGCCGGACGCTCAACGACGAGATGGTCGCCTCGCTCTCCGGCCTGGCCCACTTGAAAACGCTCGCACTCACCAACACGGCAATCACTGACGACGCCGTGCAGCTGATCGCCGACTCGTTCCCCGACCTCGTCGATCTCGACCTGTCATCCAACACCAACCTCACGGGCGGGGCAATGAAGCCGATCACTGGTCTGAAAAAACTCCAACGACTGACGCTCGTGCAGACCCGTTTCAATGACCTCAACACCCGCCGGCTCTCCAAGCTCGCGGCACTCGAGGCGCTCGACCTGCGGGGCAACATGGAGGCTGGCGACATGACGCTCGGCGTGGTCGGTGGCCTCCCCCACCTCAAGGCGTTGAAGCATCGCAGCACCGTCGTCAGCGACGAGGGGCTCGCGAAACTCGCCGAGAGCACGACACTCGAATCGCTGCTTGCACAGGATTTTGCGATCACGAATGCCTCGGGCCGCCATCTGGCCGCCCTCACCGGGCTGACGTCGCTCGAAATCTTCCGCTGCCAGGGGTTTGGGTCCGACGGGGTGCTCGCGCTTGCGTCGCTCAAGAAACTCGGCCGGCTCACGCTCCGGGACCTCCCCGAGGTGGGTGATCCGGCGCTCGCAGTGCTCGGCGAACTGCCGGAACTCAAGCGGCTGTACCTCCACGAACTGGCGTCGGTGGGAGACGATGGGCTGAACCACCTCGCCGCGGCCAGGAATCTCGAGGTGCTCGACATCTGGAGCCTGCCGCGGATGACCGATGCCAGCGTCGACGTGATCGCGACTCTGCCCAATCTCAAGGAGCTTTCCATTCGCGAGACGGGCGTGACGGAAGCCTGCCTGGAGAAGATTCTGGCGATGCCGAAGCTGGCGTCGCTCACGTTCTCAAACGGGGCGGTCTCCGCCGAGACCGCAGCGAAGTTCTCTGCCAAGAAGTGGAAAAAGCTCGACCTCGGCCGCTGACCACCGGTTCGAGTTGAAGGATTTTGCCGGCACATGCTTTCCGCCACGTCGGCCAGGTTTCTTCGCACGATTCCGGAGTGTCACCGCGGTGTGAACGCCGGTCGAAAAATGCAGTGCACAACTGCGCAGCACCGGAGATGTGGACGGAGTTCCGTCGTCGGGTCTTGACCGGCGAGTTGTCGAAGCGTGCCGCATGCCGAGAGTACGGCATCAACTGGCGAACGCTGGTGAAGATGCTCGCGCACGTGGAGCCGCCGCCCTCGAGCGCCGCTCATGCACCGCACCGCTCGTTCGGCCCGCCGCCACGCCGAGCCCATCCGACCCGAACGAGCCCGGCCAAGAAATACACGCAGGTTCGGGTCACGTGTTCAGCCGCCTGTAGCCGAGTCAGGCCCCTCGGGATCACCAGCAGAGCCACATCCTTGAGTTTCTTGGGGGGTGGTAAGTCAAATCCGGGCCGATTGGGCGGGCGTGGCCGAAGGGGCCGGTCCCGGTATACTGCCGCGAAGTCGATGCCAGAGATGTGATCCTGTTGTGATCCAATGACTCTCAAGCAGTCGACAGCACTCGTTTTTACGCGGTTTGGGAGGGTAAGCGAATGGTTAGCGGCCACACTGGAAATGTGGTGCTCCGAAAGGAGTTGCGAGTTCGAATCTCGTGCCCTCCGCTTTGAGTTGCGTTCAGTGGATCCGGCAGGCCGCACCCGGCTCAGTTCACCTCGGGCGGAACCCTGTCGTAAGGCACGCGGCTGCCGTCGAGATCGACGGCCACTTCGAAGACGTGCAGGTTGTCGTACCACGTCATCAGTTCTTTGCGTGACATGAGCTTCGGAACCAAACCACTTTCGACGAGGTGCCCGAAGACCAACTCCGCCTCGGCCTGCAAGCGATCGCCCACCATGCTCGTGGCCTTGACCATCGAGCCTGATTCGTTGAGTTCCAGAATTTCGACGTGATACCGGAGCACGTCGCCCGGCATCGCGTCGAAGAAAAACTCCGACTTCGTCACCTTGGCGAGGACAACCTGCCTCGCGTAGTCGATCGCATCGATGACAAGCAGGCCCGCCGTCTGGGCCAGCCCTTCCAGCACGAGCGAGTTGGGCATCACAGGCAGGCCAGGAAAGTGGTCGTGAAGATGCTCCTCGGCCAACGTCACAGCCTTGATCGCCGTTGCATCGCGGCAACGGCGAAACTCCTCGTAGCGGTCGATCCAAAACCAGCGCATCGTAATGACTCCCGCCGGCCGGCCGGTCCTGTTTCATCTGCCAAGTGTGGCACAGGCCAGCGCGGCGGCCAAATCGCTGAAACTTTCGGTAGGATGCCGGCATGCACGACGCCGCGTCCTCACCGCATCCCGCACCCTGGAGGATCTCGGGCAACCTCGTCGATCCCGTCGCACGGTGCATCCGGCCTGCCACGCTCACGATCGCGGCTGGCCGAATCGAGTGTATTTCCGACGATCCTAGGCCGCATGCGTCCTGGATCCTCCCGGGCTTCGTCGACGCCCACGTGCACGTCGAGAGCTCGCTTCTGCCGCCTACGGAGTTCGCGCGGCTGGCCGTCGCCCACGGCACGGTCGCCACCGTCTCCGATCCCCACGAGATCGCCAACGTGCTCGGCATCGCAGGCGTGGAATACATGCTCGACGACGCGCGGCGTTCGCCCTTCAAGTTCCACTTCGGGGCGCCGTCGTGCGTGCCGGCGACCGTCTTCGACCACGCAGGGGCCACGATCGACGCCACCGGTGTGGCGGCACTGCTCGACAGGCCGGACGTCGGGTATCTCTCGGAGGTGATGAACTATCCCGGCGTGCTCGTCGGGGATCCGCAGGTGGTAGCCAAGCTGGCGGCGGCGACGGCACGCGGCAAGCCGATCGACGGCCACGCGCCTGGGCTCCGGGGCGCTGCGGCGGCCCGCTACGCGGCGGCCGGTATCTCCACCGACCACGAGTGCTTCACGCTCGACGAGGCCCTCGGTAAGATCGCCCTCGGGATGAGGATCCTGATCCGCGAAGGCTCGGCGGCCCGCAACTTCGACGCCCTCGCGAGCCTGATCGACACCCATCCCGAACACTGCATGCTCTGCAGCGACGACAAACATCCCGATCAGCTCATCGTCGGCCACATCGACCAGCTCGTCCGCCGGGCGATCGCCCGCGGCAGCAACCTCTTCGACGTGCTGCAGGCGGCATCGGTCAACCCCGCCAGACACTACAGGCTCCCGATCGGGCTTCTGCAGGTCGGCGATCCCGCCGACTTCATCGAGGTCGACGATCTGGAAAGCCTGCGGATCCGCCGGGTGTTCGTCGATGGCGTTGTGGCAGCGGTCGATGGCGCGACGACATGGCCGCGGCTCGAATCCACACGGCCCAACCGGTTCGCGGCGAGTCCCAAGCAGCCGGCCGATTTTGAGATTCGGGCTTCAGCGAGCGACACCGCCCGGATGGTGCGGGTGATCGAGGCCCTCGATGGCCAACTGGTGACCGGCTCGCTTCGTATGCGGCCTCATGTCGTCGAGGGCTTCCTCTCGGCGAATCCCGCCGACGACGTGCTGAAGATCGCGGTTGTGGACCGGTATGACGACCGGCCGCCAGCCGTGGCGCTCGTACACAACTTCGGGCTGACGGCGGGCGCAATCGCATCGAGTGTGTCGCACGACTCCCACAACATCGTGGCGGTCGGCACCAGCGACACCGATCTCGCCCGTGCGGTCAATCTCGTGATTGCAGGCAAGGGAGGCCTGTCGGTCGTCGGCCCCGGAGGCGAGGCCATCCTGCCACTACCGATCGCGGGCCTGATGTCGGACCGCCCGGGCGTTGAAGTGGCCGCCGCCTACGCCGATATCGACCGGCGGGCCAAGGCTCTGGGAACGCGACTCGCCGCCCCCTACATGACGCTCTCCTTCATGGCGCTGCTCGTCATCCCCGCGCTCAAACTCGGGCCGCAGGGACTGTTCGACGTCGACGCCTTCGGCCCGGTGGGGCTTTTCGACTGAAAAAGGGCCGCACAAGCCGCACGATCGGCAGTGTCCATGGGCCCCGACGTCGCTCTGCCGGCGCGGGTAGAGTCTGAGGTGCGGCCACGTCTGGCTGGTCCAGTTCTCCTCAAGACGAGTCTCTTCATGCGATCCAATGCCCAAGGCTTCTGGGGTCCGCATCCTGCGTGCGCCCTTCTTCCCGTGCTGGCTATCATCGGCTTCAGCGGCTGGGTCTGGTTTGCCAACCGAGGCCCACTGCCCGACGCTGCCCGCGTGGCGGTCACGGCTATGAAGCCCATCGTGGGGGCTCCGGCCGATCCGGCGGAACTGCCGATCGAGGTTCGCTATGGCGTGCCGACGGAGCGAACGCTCCATCTCTGGGCTCCCGCCGCGTAACGCCGGGCCTGCAACTCTGCGGCGGGAGAACCGTTACACTCGGACTGTGATTGCATCCCCAGAGGACGATCCGGGACGGGCATCGAGCGTCGCCATCGTCGGTGGCGGTCCTGGCGGCCTGCTCACCGCCTTGTTTCTGCAGCGGTCCGCAAGCCGGCCCATCCGGACGACGATCTTCGAGGCAAGCGGTCGCCTCGGCGGCAAGATCCTCACCCCCACCTTCTCGGCCGCACCGGTCCGGTACGAGGCCGGTGCCGCCGAGTTTTATGACTACACGCCGGTGGGCGCGGACCCGCTTCGTGGCCTCGTGGCCGAACTCGGATTGCCGACCACGCCCTTGGGCGGAGCCTCGGTGATCATGGGCGGCCAGCCGCTGTCGAACCTCGACGACATCGCCGATTCGCTGGGACACGATGCCCACCGTGACCTGCTGGAGTTTGACAACCACGCCCGCGGTGGCATGACTCCGCGGGAGTTCTACTCGTCTGACGACGGCCAGCCCGCGGCCCCGGCCGTGTTCACCCGCGTGCTTGACCAGATCAACACCCCGGCCGTGCGGCGTTACGTGGAGACGCTGATCCACAGCGATCTGGCGACCGAGCCTGCGCTCACCAGCGCGTCGTACGGCCTGCAGAACTACCTCATGAACGACCCCGCCTACATGCGTCTCTACAGCATCGCCGGCGGAAACGACCAGTTGATCGCCGCCATCGTGGCCCGCATCGACGCCACGGTGCGGCTGGGCACGCGTGTCACGTCCATTGGAAGCGGTACCGCAGGATCACTCCGAATCACCGCGCAGGCAGCCGGGCGGGAGCTCACCACGAATTTCGATGCCGTGGTCGTCGCCCTGCCGATCCAGCACATCACAGCCCTCACCTTCGAAGGCGCTCGGTTGGCCGCCGCGATGCGGAGACACTGCGAGGAGCACGATCATCCCGCACATTACCTCCGGATCACGGCGCTCTTCGAAGAACCCTTTTGGCGCGGCACGATCGACGGCTCCTACCTCATGCTCGACGCCTTCGGAGGCTGCTGCCTCTACGACGAGTCGTCACGCGAGCCGGAGTCGCGGCACGGTGTGCTGGGTTGGCTCCTCGGAGGCCGGGCTGCGGTCGAGATGGCCGAGGACAACGACGAGCACCTGATCTCCTTGGCGCTCGACTCGCTGCCGCCGGCATTCCACCAGGCTCGGTCGCGACTCGTCGAAGCCCGCGTTCACCGCTGGGCTGGGGCCGTGAGCAGCCTGCCGGGTGGCTGGCGGCCGCCGGGCATCGACCGGCGACACCAGCCAGAACCAATCGATCACCCGCAACTCTTCGTTGTGGGAGACTACCTCTACGACTCCACGCTCAACGGTGTGCTCGATTCGGCCGACCACGTGGCCGGATGGCTGGCCGCGCTCACTGCTGTTTGAGACTCTCCGGGAAGGACTCCCATGATCACAACGCATCACGACCTCGCCGCCCCATCCGCCGGACCTGCGGCGGCCAGCGGCCTGCCTCCCGACGCGGACATCGAGCGGATCACACTTGCCTGCGGCGGGACGTTCCAACTCGCGAGCGTCGCCCGGTCGGCTGTGGACGCCGACGATGTGGTCGCTCACGACGCCAAGATCGCAGACGTGGTAGCCCGCGCGGCGGCATGGGCTGCCGCGAACGAGACGACCGCTGCCGCTAGTCTTACCGCCGCCGCGGGTCTCACCGCCGCCGCAGCCGTCACCGTGGTGCCGCTCTACGGCACGCACATGGTCTGGAGCCCGCGGCGGGCCGCCATCATCGGGCCACCGGAACGACTGCCGCAGATGCGGGCCGCCGTGGTCGAGTTCGCCGGCCACGACGCCGAACTCCGCGACGTCGAATCCCAAATCACCGAGGCTCTGGCCCACGTGGATGCCGACGCCCCGCTGGCCTTTCATTTCGACGAGCGGGCCCTGCCTCGCCGCGGCGACCTGGCCGCACGATTCAGTCAGGCCGTCTCCCTGCGGCGCCGGCTTGCGATGCTCGCGCCGGCCGTGCAGCGGCCCGCCCCTCAGCCACCCACGCTGGCGGGCCAGCTCGGCGAGCGGCTCCGTGACCGTACCCGGATCGTCGAGCGGCTCGAGTCTGCGGTCGACCAGGCCGAACTCCTCGAGCGGGTCTATTTTGCGTGCGCCGATCGTGTCGGAGACTACGCAGTCTCGCGCCGCCACGCGATCCTCGAGTGGGTGATCATCCTCCTGCTCGCCGCGGAGCTGATGCTGCTCGTCGTCGGCCTCCTTGCGGTGCGGACGACATGAAGCCGGGCAGCACCGCGGCGCGGCAACCATCGATCGACGTCTTGCGCGCGGTCGCCATCGTACTGATGGTGACCGTGCACTTCGTGGAAAACCTCTCCGGCGCCTACGGGGCCGACGGTGGTCCCTTGCTCGGAGCCTATCGTTACTGGTGGCTCCCGACGGGCTTCGCCGCGCCGTTGTTCACGTTTCTGTCGGGCGCAAGCTACCGATTCTGGGTCGTTGGACAGGAACGCCGCGGCCGCGACACCGACGCCATCTCGAAGGCCACGATCCGCCGCGGACTGTTTCTGATTCTCCTCGGACTCGTCTTCAACGTGGCCGTCTGGATGCCCGAAGACGTCTTCAACTGGGACATCCTCACCTTCATCGGCGCTGCCCTGATCGTGCTCGACGTTGTGCGGCGGTTGCCCCCCGCGGTGCCGCTGGTCGCCTGCGGGATACTCGTCACGCTCGCACCCGTGTTGCGGCTGATCGCCGGCTACGGCGACTACTGGACCGCGGGCTACTTTGACTATGACTTCACGCTCGGCGACGTCGTGCTCGGATTCCTCGTGACTGGATTCTTCCCGATCTTTCCCTGGCTCGTGTTCCCGATCGCGGGCTTCCTGGCGTCAGTCTCGATTTTTTCCCCACCGACAGTCCTCCAGCGGTTGCGGCCGGCCATGATCGGGGCCGCGCTCCTGCTCGCGGCACTGGCCACGGTCCTCGTGCGACCGTGGCTGCCGGCCAGCCTTGTCACCACGTCCAGCCCATGGACGATGTTTCCCGCCACGACGACCTACGTGCTCGGCACCCTCGGAGCAACGATCCTCGCCGCCACCTTGCTCCATCGCACGGTCGACCTCCGGACGGCACGCAGCGCCAACGGCTGGCAGGCTCGCATCCTCGACTGGGCTGCCATGATCAGCCGGCATTCGCTTTCGCTCTACCTGCTCCACCACGTCGTGCACCTCTGGCCGCTGTGGCTGATCGGCGCGGCGACGACAGAAGAGCCGACGTCGCTGTGGCAGATCGCGATGCCGCCCAGCATGTCGCTCGTGCTGGCCTTCGTGTTTCTCGCCGTGGCCTCCGCGGTCTTCGCCTTCATCGACCGTGTCAGGGCACCGACCGTGGAGACGTTGCTGCGATGGCTCTGCGATTGAGTGGCAAGCCTGTTCGCGATTCCGAGGGCTTCGCCCGGACCGCCTGGATCCTGCTTGACTGGGCGGCGAGCGCCTTCTCGACCGTGTTGATCACGCTTGTCGTGGCCTACGTCGAACGGGTCGTGTTTGTGGACCGTGTCTGGGGCGTGTCGGCCGGCGTTGTCTGGGCCTGGACGCTGGCGGCCGCGATGCTGGCCTCGGCGGTGCTGGCCCCGTGGGTCGCCGCGTGGGCTGATCGGACACGCGGCCACAAGCAGGCACTGCTCACCAGCGTCGCCGCCGGGGCCGGCGGTCTCCTCCTGCTCGCTCTCGTGCCTTCCACGGCGCGGCTCGCCGTCGCGGCGTCGATCACCGCCGCCGCCGTGGGCTTCGACATGGCGGCAATCTTCACCGGCAGCCTGTTGGCGAGGATCGCCGGCGGCCGCGACGCCGACCGGCTCTCCGCTTGGGGATTCGCGGCGGGATACGCCGGCGGCGCGATCGCACTGATCGCGGCCACCGCGGTCGTGGCGGCCCACGACCGCCTCGGCCTCACCGCCAGCGAAGGCCTGCGGGTCGCCTTCGCGCTGACGGCCGCGTGGTGGCTCATTTTCTCGCTGCCGGCTGCCTTCGCCCGCTTCGGGGACGGCGAACGCGAGCGGCATGCCGCGACGTCGGGTGGCGAACTACTCGCCTTCGCCCGCTCCCTTGCCCGCCCAACACCCGACGACGATGCGTCACAAAACCTGGGCAGCATCCTCCTCGGGGCGGTGCTCGTGCTCGGGGCGGTTCAGACAGCGATCGCGCAGTTCTCGAGCGTGGCGCTCGAGCAGTTCAACCTCGATGGCCCGGCACTCGTCCGGCTCGTCCTCCTCGTGCAGGCAGTGGCCCTTCCCGGCGCGCTCGCCATCGGCTGGCTCTCCTCGCGCTACGGCAGGGCCTGGGGACTCGCCATCTCACTCGCCGGCTGGGTCACGGTGCTCGTGCTAGCATGCTTTATTCGCACACCCACGCAACTTCACGCGCTCGCCGTACTGCTGGCCATTGTGCTCGGCGGTGTGCAGAGTGTGATCCGTGCCACGAT
Source organism: Planctomicrobium piriforme (assembly GCA_945869735.1). Classification (GTDB taxonomy): domain Bacteria; phylum Planctomycetota; class Planctomycetia; order Pirellulales; family UBA1268; genus QWPN01. The sequence goes on along the minus strand of CAMBPQ010000031.1, from coordinate 24,098 downwards.
CGCCACGCTGGCTCCGCAGGGCAGGGCAGGGGTGACGTTTGGGCTCATGCAGGTGGGGACAAAACTCACGGGCTTCGTCGCCAGCCTCGCCTTCGGCAGCGTGCAGGTCCTCACCAACGATCCCCGCACCGGCCTGACCGCGCTGCTTCTCCAGCTCCTCGCCGGCTGGTGGCTCCTTCGCCGCCTGCGGTAGGCGGAAGCGGGCGGAGGCCGCGGTCGAGGTGCTCACCAGTGACGTCGTGCGGAGCTCTGCCATCGAGGGCGAACGACTCGATGCCGATGCCGGCCGCGAGAAATGTCAGCGCCAGCGGCGGAACGGCTCGTAGACCCGCACCCCGACCAGCAACTCGCTGGCCGTGAACCGATTGGGCCGTTCTGTCACGTTGACAAGCGAGCCGTACGAGCTGATGAAGTAGGTCGCGTCGGCCTGTTCGAGCGCGAAGAACCGATAGCCTAAGTCCAGCGCGACCCGGTCGCTGACAGTCTCATCAGGTCGTCGCGTCCGCGGCCTTCGAACTCCAGCCGCAGCCGGCCATCCTCGCGTTCAAATGCGATACCCGCCGCACCACCAGCGGTCAGCACCGTGCTGTTGATCGAGCCATCGCGAAAGCCCTGGTAGAGCGGATCATTGAGCGTGGCGAACGACGCGCCGAGGAGCCCCGTGACGTAGAACCGCGGCGTGTCCTCGTCCCTGAGGCCGGCCGGCTCGTAGGGAACGGCGTCCCAGACCGTCTGCCGCTCCCGCGGCTCGACGATCTCGTCGAGCGTGGAGAGATCGACGGTGTCGATGGCCTCCGTGGCCCCCGCCGTGGACGACGCCACGATCGCCGCAGCCGTGCAGGTCTACGAAACCGTCACCCGCCCCCCTGAGGCGAACTCGTGAAGAGGCAGTTTCCTTGACGCTGGCGTTCGTGAATTGGGGCCTGCATCTGACGCACATGCAAGAATCCACAAGCCATAGCACTGCCGAGGGGACATCCAATGCCAAGCCCTCTCAAGACACTGGCTGATGCGACGAAGGGCCTGAAGTTCACCGAGAGCCCCCGGTGGCACGACGGAAAGCTATGGTTCATCGACATCCACGAAAAACGCATCAAGACGGTGGACCCCTCGGGTTGTGTGGCAACGGTACTGGAAGTGCCATTCATCCCGAATGCCTTCGGACTCACTCCCGAGGGAACAATCGTGGTTGGCGACGCGTTTCATCGGAAGATTTATCGCAAGGCGGCAGGCAAACTGGAACAGACTGCCGACATTGGCAGTCTCACGATGTTTTGCCTGAGCGATGGCATCGTCGATGCACGAGGCCGTCTGTACGTGGGAGACATCGGCTACAACTTCATCGATCCGAAAGCCGAGCCCGTTGAAACGTGTGTCATTGTCCTCGTCGGCCAGGATGGTGGTGCATCTGTCGTCTCCGACAAGCTCTTCTTTCCGAATGGCATGGTGATCACCCCCGACGGCATCGGCCTCGACGCCGACGGCGCAGTCTGGTGCGCCAATCCCGAGGGGGCCGACAGTGTGGTACGGGTCCGCGAAGGTGGGGAAATCACGGATCGGATCCAAGTTGCCACCCATGCCTATGCGGTGATGCTGGGCGGGCCAGAGCGGAGACACCTCTTCATCAGCACGTCAGCGTCGCACGATCCGGCAGAGATCCTGCGACATCCGAGCGCGAGCCTCCAAGTCGTCGAGGTCGACGTTCCCGGAGCTGGAACCCCCTGACGGAACCAGTGCTGCGACACCTTTGGCCGGAATCCCTCATCACGGAGCCAAAGCTCCATCGGAAAGATCCTGACACACCTCGGCAAACGAACCGGTGGCGACTGGCGGCAGCCCCTGGCAGCCAATCCTTCACGGGCCGGATTCGGCAGGCGCATCGAACGCTGCGTACAATCGGCCCCATGACTGGGCGACAATTCTACGATTGGCAGACGGCCGGCGGCGCGGACGACGTGATGCGCATGGTTGATGCGCTCGAGCGGGCCGAACTGCACTGGTGCGCGATCGGCGGCATCGCCGTGAACCACTGGGCTGCCGAGCCTATGGTCACGCGGGATGTCGACTTTGTCGTTGCAGTCGAGGAGATTGCCCGTGCGGTCGCCGCCCTGGAGGCCGTCGGCTTCATGGTCGAACGACACGAGTGGTCGGTGAACTTTCGCGGCCGGTCGCAGGTGAGCCTGCAACTGAGCACGGAAGATTTCTATCGCGACTTTCCTGCCCGCGCCGTGGCGGCCGACGTGCATGGGATTCTTCTGCGGGTGGCCTCACTCCCAGATACGCTGGCGGGCAAGATCAAGGCCTGGCGAACACCCGAACGGCGGACCAGCAAAGCAATCAAGGATCTCGGCGACATCGCCCGGCTCGTCGAAGCCCATCCACAGCTCGCGGCCATGTTGCCGGCCGACGTCATTGCCGCCCTCGATAGAGCGTAGCCCGCGCTCCAAATGCGATGCTGCAACGGAGAATCGATCTATTCCGACACCCAGGCCGATACGGGCACGCAACTGCAGAAGAGGTTGCGATCGCCGTGGACGTTGTCGACCCGACCCACAGGCGGCCAGTACTTCTGCAACACGAGCGACTTCACTGGAAACGCCGCAACTTCGCGGGTATACGGCCGCTGCCACTCGGTGGCCACGCACGTGTCGGCCGTGTGCGGGGCATGCTTGAGCGGGTTGTCGTCCTTTGGCCACGCGCCCGTCTCGACGAGCCGGATCTCTTCACGGATCGCGATCATGGCCTCGATGAACCGATCGAGTTCGGCGAGCGGCTCGCTCTCCGTCGGCTCGACCATCAGCGTGCCCGGTACCGGAAAACTCAGCGTCGGCGCGTGGAAGCTGTAGTCGATCAGTCGCTTAGCCACGTCCTCGGCTGTGACCCCGCTTGTCTCCTTCAGCGGCCGCAGGTCGAGGATGCACTCGTGGGCCACGCGGCCGTTGTCGCCCGCGTAGAGTGTCGGGTAGTGGTCCTTGAGCCGCGTGCTGATGTAGTTGGCTGCGAGGATCGCCGCGACAGTCGCCCGCCGCAGCCCCTCGGCGCCCATCATCCGGCAATACATCCAGCTGATCGGGAGCACCGAGGCGTTGCCCAGGGGTGCGGCCGAGACCGCCCCGACGTCGTTCACCGGCACGCCCCCCGTGGCATGGCCGGGCAGGTGCGGCACGAGATCCTCGACCACACAGACCGGTCCCACGCCCGGGCCACCACCGCCGTGCGGAATGCAGAAGGTCTTGTGAAGATTGAGATGGCTGACGTCGCCACCAAACTCACCCGCGGCTGCGACGCCGATGAGCGCGTTCATGTTGGCTCCGTCGATATACACGCGGCCGCCGTGACGATGCACGATCTCGCAGAGTTCCCTGACCTGCGTCTCGAACACACCATGCGTGCTCGGGTAGGTGATCATCACCGCCGAGAGCCGATCGGAATACTGCTCGCACTTCGCGCGGAGCTCGGCCATGTCGACGTTGCCGTGGGCATCGCAGCCCGTCACGACCACCTCCATGCCGACCATATGCGCGCTGGCGGGGTTTGTGCCGTGCGCTGACGACGGAATCAGGCAGATGGTGCGATGCCCCTGCCCGCGGGCCCGCTGCCAGGCCTGGATCACGAGCAGCCCGGCGTACTCCCCCTGGCTGCCCGCATTGGGCTGCAGGCTGATACCGGCATAGCCCGTGGCTTCGCAGAGCCACTCCCGCAGCTGCCGATCGAGGATCGCGTAGCCCGTCCGCTGGTCGGCCGGCGCAAACGGATGCACGTTGGCAAACCCCGGCCAGGTGATCGGGATCATCTCGCTGGTGGCGTTGAGCTTCATCGTGCAGCTGCCCAGCGGAATCATGCCGCGATCGAGCGCCATGTCCTTATCGGAAAGCGCGCGGATGTACCGCAGCATCGCAGTCTCGCTGTGATGGCGGGAGAAGACCGGGTGCGTGAGAAACGGCGTCGACCGACGCAGGGCCGCCGGCACGAGCGGCTCGGCCTCCCGCGAGACCGCGGCAACGTCGGGCAGGGCCGCCCCCGACGCCGCGAACGCCTCCCAGAGCCGCACGAGGTGCTCGCGGGTGGTGGTCTCGTCGAGGGCGATCGCGATCGAGCGCAGGTCGAGCCGCCGGAGGTTCATGCCCAGGCCGCGGGCCTTGGTGAGAAACTCCTCGGTCCGCTCACCAGTGTCGAGCCGCAGCGTATCGAAGGCGGCAGTGCTGACGACCGCCATCCCCAGTCGCCGGAGACCAAGGGCGAGGGTCGCGGTGTAGGAAGCGACCCGGTCGGCGATCTGCGTGAGCCCCTCTGGTCCGTGATAGACGGCGTACATGCTCGCCACCACAGCGGGCAGGACCTGTGCGGTGCAGATGTTGGAGGTGGCCTTCTCGCGACGGATGTGCTGTTCGCGAGTCTGGAGGGCGAGCCGATAGGCCGGCCGGCCATGCGAATCGATGCTCACGCCCACAAGTCGGCCCGGCATCGACCGCTTGAACTCGTCGCGACAGGCAAAGAAGGCGGCATGCGGGCCGCCGCAGCCCATCGGCATGCCGAACCGCTGCGTGGTGCCCACGACGATGTCAGCCCCCCATTCGCCCGGTGGCATCAGCACTGTGAGCGCGAGGAGATCGGCGGCCGCGACCACGGCGACCTTCTTCGCATGGGCCCGCGCGGCGAGGTCACGCCAGTCGATGACCTCGCCATCGGTCGAGGGATACTGCACCAGCACGCCGAAGCAGTCGGTGCGGTCGAGCAGGGCGAGGGCGTCACCGACCACGACCTCGATCCCCACAGGCGCCGCCCGCGTCCGCAGCACCTCGATCGTCTGCGGATGGCAGCCGGCATCGACGAGAAAGACGCTGCTCGATGACCCGCCCGCCCGCTTCGCGAGCGTCATCCCCTCGGCGGCCGCGGTCGCCTCGTCGAGCAACGACGCATTGGCGATCGGCATCCCGGTGAGGTCGCAGACCATGGTCTGGAAGTTGACGATCGCCTCCATGCGGCCCTGGCTGATCTCAGCCTGGTAGGGTGTGTAGGCGGTGTACCAGGCGGGGTTTTCGAGGATGTTCCTCAGAATCACTCCAGGAGTGTGGGTGCCGTGATAGCCTTGGCCGATGAAGCTCGTGAGCAGCCGATTCTGCGACGCGATCGCCTGCAACTCCGCCAGCGCCGCCGCCTCCGTCACGGCCGCGGGCAGCCGCATCTCGTCGTGGCGGGCGATGCTCGCGGGCACGATCCCCGCAATCAGCGACTCGCACGACTCCTCACCAATTGTCTCCAGCATCCGTAGCTCGTCGTCTGGGCTACAGCCGATATGACGGCCTTGGAACTCCGCGGCATTCTCGAGCGACTCGAGTACCACGCGGCGGTCGGCGACGGCGGAGGACGAGCCGCTGAGATGACCGGAGTGCAAACCAGGTTGAACACCGGCGGCGTGGGGCGTGAGGGTCGTGGGCATCACAGGGCTCCTCGTGTCGTGATGGAGGCACGAAGCCCCACCGTGGAACCCTGTTGTCCTTTGGACCTGAGAGATTCGCCGCGGGCAAAGGCCCGCGGGTTGCCCCTTCGGTGGACACGGCCGCGAACGGCCGGGTCACTCTCCAACAGTGTATGTCGTCAGTACTTTTGCCTGAGCGTTCGGCCTTCGGCGGTCTTACGACTCTCTCCTGACTCTTAAAGTCTAGGCCACACCGCCGAAACCGACAACCGTGCGGGCTGTCGCCTCGTCCGGATGCAAATACACTGCTCGCTCCCACACGCGCCGCGGACCGGAAGACACCCACCATGCGACACATCGACCTCTCCCAGCACGGCATTACCGTCGCCGACGTCCGCCGCAACCTCGCCCCGGCCGAACTCTACGCCGAGGCGTTGCGGATCGACGCCCGCAGCGCGATCGCTGACTCGGGGGCTCTGATCGCCTACTCCGGCGACAAGACCGGCCGTTCGCCGAAGGACAAACGGATCGTCCGCGACCCGGCGTCGGAACACGATGTCTGGTGGGGGACCGTCAACCTTCCGATCGACGACGAGACCTTCCAGATCAATGCCGAGCGGGCCAAGGACTATCTCAACACCCGCGAGATCCTCTACTGCGTCGATGCCTACGCCGGCTGGGATCCACAGCACAGGCTCAAGGTCCGCGTGATCTGCTCGCGGCCGTATCATGCGCTCTTCATGCACACGATGCTGATCAGGCCGACGGTGCACGAACTCGCCGAGTTCGGCGAACCCGACGCCGTGATCTACAACGCCGGCCGGTTTCCGGCCAACCGGAAGACACAGGGGATGACGTCGAAGACGAGCATCGACCTCTCGCTCGAGTCGAAGGAGATGGTGATCCTCGGCACCGAGTATGCCGGCGAGATGAAGAAGGGTGTGTTCACCATGATTAACTACTTCGCTCCGAAGCGGAACATCCTCTCGATGCACTGCTCGGCCACCGCCGACCGCGACACCGGCGCCTCGTCGCTACTGTGCGGGCTCTCCGGCACCGGCAAGACGACGCTCTCCGCCGACCCTAAGCGACTCCTGATCGGCGACGACGAGCACTGCTGGAGCGACTCAGGGATCTTCAACATCGAAGGGGGTTGCTACGCCAAGGCGGTTGACCTCGCCCCCGACACCGAGCCCGACATCTTTCAGGCGCTGCGGTTCGGGGCTGTGCTCGAGAACGTGGTCTACGACGAGGACTCACATCACGTCGATTTCCACGACACGAGCATCACGCAGAACACCCGCGGGGCCTACCCGATCGACTTCATCCGCAACGCCAAGATCCCGTGCGTGGCGGGCCATCCCACCGACATCATCTTCCTGACCTGCGACGCCTTCGGCGTGCTGCCCCCGGTGAGCCGGCTTTCTCCGACGCAGGCGATGTATCACTTTATCAGCGGCTACACGGCGAAGATTGCCGGCACCGAAATGGGGGTCACGGAGCCGCAGGCCACGTTCTCGCCCTGCTTCGGCGGGCCATTCCTGGTCTGGCATCCGATGAAATACGCCGGGCTCCTCGCTGAGAAGATCCTCAAACACCGGGTCAATGTCTGGCTCGTTAACACCGGCTGGAGCGGCGGCTCCTACGGCATCGGCAAGCGGATGAGCCTGACGATCACCCGCGGCATCATCGACGCGATCCATTCGGGGGCCCTGCGGAAGGCGCCGGCCACGCCCGACCCCGTGTTCGGCGTCGATGCGATCACGTCGTGCCCGGGCGTGTCGGCCGACGTGCTCGTCCCCCGCGACACCTGGGCCGACACGACGGCCTATGACGTGACCGCCCGCAAACTCGCGGGACTCTTCGCCCACAACTTCCGGCAGTACCTCGACAAGGTCACCGGCGAGGTCGCCCTGGCCGGCCCGAGCGAGTGACCCACCCCGAGGGGCCTTCAAGAAGCCCGGAGCGCGAGCGATGGGAATGCGGGTGGCCACCGTGGCAGTGGCGCGGAGCAGGGCGGGGTGGAGCGCGTACTCCCCGCGCTCGCGCTTGGGGCTTCCTGGCAAGAGGCGACGCCGCGGCCTGCATGGCACGGGATATACTCAGCCGGCAACGGCGCGATGCTTACCGGAGACGCTGCAATGCATGATGACGCGGAACCTGCCGGCGGGATCGACGACCGGCTTGCCACTCTCGTCCGCGGTGACTGGCTGCCGTTCCTGCCGTCGCGATTCCGTGAGCCCGCGGCACGGGCGGTGATCCAGGTGGCGATCGCGGCGATCGTGCTCCTCACGATCGCCCCCCTGGCAGACACGAAGGGCGACGCTTGGATGGAGGCGTCGTTCGCCCGCACGCTCGCGGCCCTTGCCGCCACCCGCGGCCTCGACAGCGCCATCTCACTCGCCCAAAGCTCAGAGGTGAGTTTCTCGTTCGGCCCCGGCGGCAGCCTCGGCATCGGCCAGGCCCTCGACCCGATCAACGATCTCGTTGAACAGTACGGTGCGCTGCTCCTCACGAGCACCACGGCCCTGGGCGTGCAGCGGCTCGGGATGCAGATCGCCAGAACGCTCGGCTCCTGGCTGTTTCTACCGGCACTGGCGGCGTTGGGCCTCTCGGCTCTCTGCGGACCGGGCGGACGACGGTCGCTCGTCAGCTGGAATAAGCGGCTCTTCAGCCTCGCGCTCTTCGCACGACTGGCGCTCCCTGCCGCCGGCTGGATCGACTCGCTGGTCGCCGACACGTTTCTTGAGCCGAGTTACCAGCAGGCGTCAGCGGCGGTGGCCGCGACGACCGAGAAGATCGAGCGGGCAGAGGCCGACGACTCGGGCCGCCCGTGGTACGAGCGGTACAACCCAGTCGACGCGATCGGCGATCGGGCCCAGAAACTCTACGAGTCGCTCGCCGCGGTCGGCGAATCAATCGTGAACCTCGCCATCTACTTCACGATCTCCACAATCCTGCTGCCGCTGGGAACACTGTGGCTCCTGTCACGGCTGATGGGCATGTTTCTGACTCCCCAGGTGGAGCCCACTCAGGCAATCCCGAGCACATCGCGCATCGAATAAAGCCCCGCCGGCTTGCCGACGAGGAAGGCTGCGGCGGCCAGGGCGCCCCGGGCATAGCAATCGCGGTTGGTGGCTCGGACGTTCACCGACAGCGATTCGCCCTCCATGCCGAACAGGATCGTGTGCTCGCCGGGATTGTCACCCGCGCGGACGGCGTGATAGCCGATCTCGTGGGCGGGCCGGGCGCCGGGCCGCCCATCGCGGCCATGCACCACGTTCGTCTGCCCCATCGCCTGCTGCACGATCGCGCCAAACTTGAGCGCGGTGCCGCTTGGGGAATCCTCCTTGTGCCGATGGTGACATTCGATGATCTCGACGTCCGTGCGGCCGCCGACACCGGCGAGCAGGGCACCTGCGCGGCCCACCAAGTCCATCGCGACGTTGACCGCGAGGCTCATGCTCGGCGACTGGAGGATCGGAATCGTCTTCGCGGCCTCTGCGATCGCGCGTCGCTCCGAATCCTCGAGCCCCGTCGTGGCCACGACAAGCGGCACCTTCTTGGCCACGCAGGTCGAGACGATGCCCGCGACTGCCTCAGGCAGCGAGAAGTCGATCACCACGTCGGCCAGGCACTCCCAACCCGCGGCGATCGCCACGTCCGCTGTTGGAATGCCTGCGAGCACGCCGGCGTCGAAGCCGGCCCGAGGATGGCCGGGCCGCTCGATCGCCGCCACGAGTTTCCAAGGCATCGTGTCGGACGCAGCACAGCCCACGATCCGCTGACCCATCCGGCCAGCGGCTCCATGAACGACGAGACGAAGCGGACTGCTGGCCACGGATTCCTCCCTGAAATGGCACCTATCGATCACGGCACGAGCAGAAACGGACGCGCGGCGGTTAGGAATACAGATCAATCGCCTGCACGATCTCGTCGAGACGATTGCCCACACTCACGGCCCGGTTCGCGAAGCTCGCCCGGCTCACGCCCCGGCTACCGAGCACCTCGTTGAAGAGCTTCTGGTCGGTCGTGTGGTAGGCGACCGTCGCGGTCGGATCCTTGAGCTGGTGGCCGGTGAGAATACAGACCACCCGTTCGTCGCGGCCGATCACCCCCTCGGCGACGAGCTGCTTCGCTCCCGCCACGCTCGCGGCGCTCGCCGGTTCGCAGCCCAGGCCGCCTGCGCCGACCTGGGCCTTGGCGTCAAGGATCTCCTGCTCACTCACCTCGCGAACCACGCCGTCGCAGACCTCGAGGGCCCGCAGGCACTTGTTGAGATTCACAGGCCGGTTGATCTCGATGGCGCTGGCGATCGTGTGAGCCCGTTTCTGGTCGCGGTCGAGCTCGTCGTAATAGTGGCAGGCGGGGGCGAGATCCGCCTTGCCCCCTTCCCAGCGGAGCCCGCGGCGGGTGTAGAGCTCGTGAAGCGTATTGGCGCCGGCGGCGTTGATGACCGCCAGCCGCGGCACGCGGTCGATGAGACCAAGCTTACGAAGTTCGGCGAAGGCCTTGCCGAAGGCACTCGAGTTGCCGAGGTTGCCGCCGGGCACCACGATCCAATCGGGCACCTCCCAGCCGAGTGATTCGAGCACCCGAAACATGATCGTTTTCTGGCCCTCGAGCCGAAAGGGATTCACGCTGTTGACCAGATAGATGCCGAGCTTGCCTGAGACCTCTTTAACGCGGGCCATCGCGTCGTCGAAGTCACCGGCGATCTGGATCGTGAGCGCGCCGTAGTCGAGCGCCTGGGAGAGTTTACCGTAGGAGATCTTGCCGGAGCCGATGAAAATAATGCCCCGCATCAGCCGCGTCACGGCACAGTAGACGGCCAGCGACGCGCTGGTGTTGCCGGTCGAGGCACAGGCGGCCCGCTTGGCACCGATCATCCGGGCGTGGGTGAACGCCGCCGACATGCCGTTGTCTTTGAACGATCCGGAAGGGTTGAGGCCCTCGTACTGCAGATGCAGGCGGCCATTGTGCAGGCCCACGAACGATCCGACGGTGTCGGACACAGGACACATCGTCTGCCCCTCGCCGATCGTGACCACGCTCTCACGCGGCGCGTAGGGGAGCAGTTCGTGAAACCGCCACACGCCGCTGAAGGCCAGCGGATCACTCCGCCGCATCCACTTCCGCTCGAAAACCTCGAACGACGTCGGCGGCCGCAGCCGATCCCAGTCATACTCGACATCGAGCAGGTTGCCGCAGGAGGGGCAGGCCGTCAGCACCTCGTCGACGGAAAACGTCGCCCGGCACGCGGGATCGATGCACTGTTGAAAGGCGAGGTCGGTGCGGGCGGCGACAGCCACGGGAAATCTCCACGACCCCTGGGGCCGCTGTGGCCGCGGGACACGCGACTCAACAACCGGGGTTTTCCTGCGGTATCGGCCACAGGAGCCATCAAAGGTAGGTCATGCTTTCCCAGTCAGCAAGCAGGCCGCAGGCCTTACAAACCGTACGCCGCCCGGTCCGCCCTGTCAGTTTGACAGTCCGGGCTCTCGCTACTACTCTTTCCGGGCTCTGGATTCGTGTGCGGGGAGTTCCGCATGGCTCCCGAGGCGGAACGCGAGTCTGACACCATGCTCAAATCGCTCAAAGCGGCTGAAATCAAGGCCTTTAGGATCGCCCTCGAAACGATGCGGGCGCGGCTCCGGGGCGACGTGTCTACGATGGCCGACGCTGCGCTGCGGCACACCGGCGCGGACGCCAGCGGCGACCTGTCGCGGATGCCGATCCACATGGCCGACATCGGCACCGATGCCTACGAGCAGGAGTTCACTCTCAGCCTGGTGGCCAACGAGGAGGGCACGCTCGAACTCGTCGAACTGGCCCTGGAACGGATCAAACTCCGAAAGTTCGGCCTCTGCGAGGAGTGCGGTGGCGTGATCGCTAAAAAGCGGTTGGAGGCGATCCCGTTCGCGCCGATGTGTATCCGCTGCGCCGAGAAGATGGAAAACGCCCGGCCCCGCCAGCCCCGCTGACCCGGCCCGCACGCGGGGCAGTGGTAGCCGCGGCGATGCATTTGTTCCCGACACGGAGAGGCGGGCGACTCGCATGGCGGCATTCTCAGGCAAGGGCTGGCCGCTGTTCCTCGCGGTGACAGGGATCGCCGCCACGACTGACCTCGTGAGCAAGGAGTGGGTCTTTCGCGCTCTGGGCATGCCGGGCGAATCCCGCCCCATCAGCCTCCTGTCGGGTGTGTTGGTGCTCGAGACCAACCTCAACGAAGGCGCCCTCTTCGGCATGGGGCAGGGGATGGGGGCCTTCTTCGCGACCGTGTCGGTGGCTGCGATGATCGGCATCCTCGCGCTCGTCAGCCGGACGGCGACGCGGAGCGATCCCTGGCTGCTGACGGCGCTGGGGCTCATCGTCGGCGGCATCATCGGCAACCTCTATGATCGATTGGGCTCGCCAGGACTCGAGTGGCACGCCCCCCTCGAGCGCCGCGGCGAAGCCGTGCTCGCCGTCAGGGACTGGATCCACTTCACGCTGCCCGGCGTGATCGACTGGCCGATCTTCAACCTCGCCGACTCCTGGCTCGTGATCGGTGCCGGCATCCTCCTGCTCTCCTCGTTCACCGCCCCCGCGAGCACCGCCGACGGAGGCAGGACGTCCGGCCCGGGGTCATCCACGCCATGAATACCATGGTGACCATGGTTACCATGCATCCAAGAACACCATGAGCACCATGAGCACCACTTCCGCCCCCGCACCACCCGTCACCGCCCGGCTCGCGGCTGCGATCGCCGCCGCCCGCCTCGCCGGCGCGGAAACCCTGCGCTGGTTCGGCGCCGCCGCGCTCGTCGTTGACACCAAGGCCGATCAGTCGCCGGTCACGCAGGCCGATCGTGCCGCCGAGGCGATCCTGCGTCGGGAACTCCTCGGGGGGTTTCCCGACGACGCCTTCCTCGGCGAGGAAACCGGCGCGACCGCGGGCCGTTCGGGCTACGAATGGATCGTCGACCCAATCGACGGCACGAAGTCGTTCATCCGCGGCGTGCCGCTTTATGCAACGCTCGTCGGCTGCCGCCACGAGGGCCGGGGCATCCTCGGCGTGATCGCGATCCCGGCGCTCGACGAGATGGTGCACGCTGCCCGTGGCGGCGGGGCCTGGCACACGCGTGGCGCCGCGGAGCCTGTCGTCGCGCGGGTCTCCTCCCGGACCACGCTCCGAGAGGCGCTCGTCTGTTCGAGCGACTTCACGTCGTTTGCCCGCTGGAGCGGCGGCCGGACCGCCGGCGTGGCCGCCCGCGAGCGGCTGGAGGAGGCCAGCGGTGTCGTTCGCACCTGGGGCGACGGCTACGGCTACCTGCTCGTAGCCACCGGACGCGGCGACGTCATGGTCGATGCGCTCCTCAACGCCTGGGACGCGGCCGCCGTCGACGTGGTCGTGACCGAGGCGGGCGGCCGATTCACCGACTGGAGCGGCCGCGATAGCATCGAGTCGGGTAACGGCGTGGCGAGCAACAGCCGCGTCCACGCCGAGGCGTTGCGGATGCTTTCCGGCGCGATGATGTGGCTCTTGCTGCTCTGCGGGGGCTGCGCTTTTCCAGACGTGAACCACGACCGGGCCAACCATCGAATATCGTGCAGCGAATAACCCATCCCGTCTCCGAACCGCCGCGATCCCTCTGGGCAGCGCTGGCCCACATGGGGCCCGGGATCATCCTCGCCAGCTCTATAGTCGGATCGGGCGAGTTGATCGCCGCCACGACCGTCGGAGCTGAGGCGGGCTTCGCGCTGTTGTGGCTGATCGTGATCGGCTGCGTTATCAAGGTGGCGGCGCAGGTCGAGATCGGCCGCATGACGCTCACGTGGGGACGCACGCCCCTGGCCGCGTTCGACGCCGTGCCGGGCCCACGATTCGCCGGTCGCGGCTGGATTTACTGGTGCTGGGCCATCATGACGATGCTCATCATCGTGCAGCAGGGGGGGATCCTCGCGGGCGTCGCCCAGACACTCGCCGGGGGCATTCCGCTGACCCGGGCCGGCGTGGAGTGGAATCGCGTTCACGACGAGGCGGCCGCCCTGCGGATCGCCGAGGCAACGGCCCGTCGGAGCGGCGAACCCGCTCGGGCCGACAAGCTCCGCGACAGGATGGACACGCTGGACCGCGAGGCGGCCACGCTCGCTCCGCCATCCGACTGGACGATATGGGCCGTCGTCGCCGCCAGTGTGACCTCGATTCTGCTGGGCATCGGACGCTACCGGGTGGTGGAAGTGGTGTCGATCGTGCTCGTGGGCACGTTTACGCTCGTGACCCTCGCGGCGCTCGCGCTGCTGCAGTTTGATCCCGCCTGGGCCATCTCCGGCAGCGAACTGGCCACCGGACTGGTGCCCTCCATTCCACCCGTGATCGACGGCCGCTCGGCACTCCTGACTGGGCTGGCCACGTTCGGCATCATCGGCGTCGGCGCGTCGGAGCTGATGTTCTATCCCTACTGGTGCCTCGAAAAGGGCTACGGACGCGCCGTCGGTCCGCGGGATGATTCGCCGGCCTGGGCCGATCGGGCGCGGGGCTGGATCAAGGTGCTGCAACTCGACGCCTGGTCGTCGATGCTCGTCTATACGACCGTGACGGTGGCCTTCTATCTGCTCGGCGCTGCGACGCTCGGCAGACTCGGCCTCCGGCCGGCCGGCGGCGAGATGGTGCGGTCGTTTGGGGCGATGTATGGCCCCGTGTTCGGCAACTGGGCAGGGCAGGTCTTTCTCGCCGGCGCGTTCGCTGTTCTCTATTCGACGCTCTTTGCGGCGGCCGACGGCAACGCGAGAATCCTGACCGACGGCCTGATCCTCGCCGGCCGTCTACCAGCCGATGACGAATCGCGAAGAAAATGGACGCGGCGGATTGCCGGCGCCTGGCCGCTGGTGGCGCTCGTCTTCGCGCTCGTGATTCGTGAGCCCGTCGCCATGGTACTGGCCAGCGGCGTGGCCCAGGCGATCATGCTCGCTGCCCTCGGTATCGCCGTGCTTTGGTTTCGCTACGGTGCGGTCGATCAGCGACTCATGCCGTCGCGGGCCTGGGATGTGCTTCTCTGGGTGTCGTCAACGGGCTTCATCGTCGTCGCCGCCTGGACAATCTGGCAGAAGATCACAGAACTGCTCGCCGCAGTCGCGTGAACCGGCCCCTCAACGAGCAAGGCAGCGGCGGGTGACAAATGCGCGGTAGCCAAACATCAGCAGCAGGTTCGGCCGCGAAAAGAGCAGCCGCGTGACGAGCCCCCAGGGCCCGCGCTTGTGCTCAAACTCGATGTGCTCGCGGATCTCCGTGCGGCCGTCGGTCAGGGGCACAAACGAGTGGGTGTGTTCCCATTTGGCAGCCGGGCCCGACGCCTGCACGTCGGTGAAGCCGCGGTCGGTGACGTTTCTGTGCACCGCCTTCCAGCGAAGCGGCAGCGGCCCCACCCAGAGCGTGAACGTCGACACCGAGCCCTCGCCGAGCGGTTCGATCGAATGCAGTTGCACGATCGTAGGAGGGGGCGTGAGCCGTTTCAGCGCCGAGGTGTGGCTGTGGAAGTCCCTGACCGCCTCGAGCGGGGCATCGACGACGAAGGCATAGTCGAACACGGGCATCCCGGGAAGATTGTAGGCCCCCAACCGTCCGCGGTGGCTTGGGCTTGCGGGAAACAGGCCGCCCGGTACCATATGGGCCTCAACTTTCCCCGTAATTCGCGAGTTTCCCGTGGCACGATCCTGTCAGGTTTGCGGTAAGGGTGTTTCGGTCGGCAATCAGGTGACGATCCGAGGTAAGGCCAAGTACCTCGGGGGCGTCGGCACCAAAGTCACCGGGATCACCCGCCGGAAGTTCAAGCCAAACCTGCAGCGGCTCCGCATCACGGTGGGCCGCGGCACCAACACGTCGGTGCTCGTCTGCACGCAGTGCATCAAGAGCGGGACCGTGACCAAACTCGTGCGACAGCAGCCGTTCCGCCTTCCCAAGGTCGAGAAGGCGAAGCCGTCAGCCGAGGAATCGGTGCCGTCCGGCCCACGTGCCCGGCCCTGACCAACTGCACTCGCCCGCCTCGGACTCCCGCCCATGGCACTCTCCCGACAGGACGTCGCGAAGGTGGGTTTACTCGCCCGGCTCGCGCTCTCGAGCGACGACCTCGACCGGATGACCGGCGAGCTCTCCAAGATCGTGGGCTTGGTGTCGCAACTCGAAGAGATCGACACGAGCGCCGTCGCCCCGCTTGCCCACCCGCTCGACACCCAAAACGTCTTCCGCGACGACGTCCCGGCTCCTTCGCTGACAACGGCCGAAGCCCTGCAGTCATCGCCCCGCCACGATGGCTCGTGCTTCCTGGTGCCGGCCGTGCTCGGCGATTCGGGAGCCGCCTGACGATCCTCACCCGCGGCGATCCCGCCGTGTTCCGCCGCACCGGCTCACCCCCCTAACGCCCACGTGTCTCCTGGTCATGCAGCCTCTCGAACTCTCCGCCGTCGACCTCGTGGCCGCCATCCGGCAGGGCGACATCACCGCGGTGCAGGTCGCCGAGAAGTTTCTCGACCGGATCGACAAGCTCAACGGGCCGATCAACGCGTTTCTCAACGTCGACCGCGACAGAGCTCTGGCACGAGCAGCCGACATCGACGCGCGCCGGAAGGCCGGCAAGCCGATCGGACCGCTCGCCGGACTGCCCGTCGCCGTCAAGGACGCCCTCTGCACCGCTGACCAACCGACAACGTGCGCCTCGAAGATGCTCGCCGGCTTCCGTCCCCCCTACGACGCCGAGGTGGTGTCGCGGCTGCGGCAGGCCGATGCCGTGATCGTCGGCAAGACAAACATGGACGAGTTCGCGATGGGCGGCTCCAACGAGAACTCGGCATTCGGGCCGGTCAAAAACCCGTGGGATTTCACGCGGGCTCCAGGCGGCTCCAGCGGCGGATCGGCCGCCTGCGTGGCCGCCGACATGGCGACTATCGCCATCGGCTCCGACACGGGCGGCTCGATCCGTCAGCCCGCCGGCCTCTGCGGGATCACCGGCCTCAAGCCCACCTACGGGCGGGTCAGCCGCCGGGGGCTCGTCGCCTTCGCATCGAGCCTCGACCAGATCGGCCCCATGACCCGCTCGGCCGCCGACTCCGCCCTGGTGATGGAGACGATCGCCGGGCATGACCGCGGCGATGCAACATCGCTCGCCGATGCAGTGCCGCGATACACGTCGATGCTCGAGCAGCCGCTGACGGGCCTGCGGATCGGGCGGGTCGCCGAGCACTTCGGCGCCGGCCTCGACCCCGAGGTGGCCCGCGGCGTCGAGGAGGCCTTCGCCGCGTTCAAGGCGGCGGGGGCGACGATCCACGACGTGAAACTGCCGCACGCGAAGTATGGGATCGCCACGTATTACCTCGTGGCCCCATGCGAGGCGTCGAGCAACCTCGCGCGGTATGACGGAGCTCACTATGGTCACCGGGCCGAGCCCGGGAAGGGTCACCGGGCCGAGCCCGGGAAGGGCCACCGGGCCGAGACCACGAGGGGTCAGCGGGCCGAGCCCACCAGTGAGTTTGAGTCGCCGCTCGTCGAGATGTATTGCCGCAG
This sequence comes from Planctomicrobium piriforme, assembly GCA_945869735.1. GTDB lineage: Bacteria > Planctomycetota > Planctomycetia > Pirellulales > UBA1268 > QWPN01. The sequence goes on along the minus strand of CAMBPQ010000031.1, from coordinate 7,140 downwards.
CCGGGCCGAGGGTTTTGGCCCCGAGGTGAAGCGGCGGATCATGCTCGGCACCTATGCCCTTTCGTCGGGCTACTACGACGCCTATTACGCCAAAGCCCTCCGTGTTCGCCGGCTCATTCGCCAGGACTACATCGACGCCTTCCAGTCGGTCGACCTGATCGGCGGCCCGGTCTCGCCCACGCCTGCCTTCCCACTCGGCGAAAAGACCAACGACCCGCTCGCGATGTATCTCGTCGACATGTACACGGTGGGCACCAACCTCGCCGGAATCGGCGGCATCTCGTTTCCCTGCGGCTTCACCAGAGGTGGCCTGCCGATCGGCTTCCAGCTCCAGGGCCCGGCTCTGTCGGAGCCGTTGTTGCTGCGGGCCGTCGATCGCTACCAACAGCTCACCGACTGGCATCTCCGCCGCCCGAAGTTGCCCGCCTGACACAGCCATGACAACGCAGCCCACCGCCGCCGAGCCCTTCACGACCATCATCGGCTTGGAGGTTCACGTTCAACTGCAGACGAAGACGAAGCTCTTCTGCGGCTGCTCGACGACGTTCGGCGCGGCTCCGAATACTCAGGTCTGCCCAACCTGCCTCGGCCTGCCCGGGTCGCTGCCGGTGATGAACCGGCATGCCTTCGATCTCGCGGTGCGGGCGGCGCTGGCCCTCGACTGCACCATTGCCCCGTTCACCAAGTGGGACCGCAAAAACTACTTCTATCCCGACCTGCCCAAGGGCTATCAAATCAGCCAGTATGATCTGCCGTTCTCGTCCGACGGCCGGCTGGAGGTGATCGATCCGAAGGGAGCCCTCTGGCGCGACGTCCGGATCATCCGCGTCCACCTCGAGGAAGACGCGGGCAAGAGCATGCACGACGAGGCGGCCGGCACCGCCGACACCCGCATCGATCTCAACCGCGCCGGCACGCCGCTCTGCGAGATCGTGACGCAGCCCGACCTCCGCTCGCCGCAGGAGTCACGCGCCTGGCTCAACGAGCTCAAACTCCTGCTCGCCTATCTCGGTGTCAGCGACTGCAACATGCAGGAGGGGAGCCTCCGCGTCGATGCCAACGTCAACCTGCACATCCCGCTGGCTGGAGAGGGCGGGGCCGACGGCCGCCTCGCCAAGACGCCGATCGTCGAGATCAAGAACATGAACTCGTTTCGCTCCGTCGAGCGGGCCCTCGTCTACGAGGCCGCGCGGCAGTGGGAGGAGTGGCAGGCCACGAAGGCCGAAATGGGCAACACCCCGAAGCAGACCCGCGGCTGGGACGATGCTGCCGGCGTCACGCGGGCGCAGCGGCACAAGGAGGAGTCGAGCGACTACCGCTACTTCCCAGAGCCCGATCTCGTGCCGGTGACGGTATCGGAGGCCGACATTGCCAAGGCCCGCGCCGCGATGGGTGATCCGCCGACGGTGCTCCGCAAGGCGCTCGCGGAGAAGTGGCGGATTCCAGCCTACGACGCCGACGTGCTCGTCAATCAGGGCCGCGACCTCGTCGACTATTTCGAGGACCTTGCCACGCGGGTGGGTGAGGGCAAGGTGGCGAGCAACTGGATGCAGCAAGACGTGCTGCGAACGCTCAACGAACGTGGCGGCACGATTGGGGAGTTCCCGGTCCGCCCGGAGGCCGTGGCCGACATCATCGGCCGCGTCACGAAGGGCGACTTCGACACCAGCCGGGGCCGGGAGATTTTTGCCGAGGTGCTGGCCTCGGGCCGGCCGGTGGCCGACGTGGTGGCATCGATGGGCATCGCCGCAGTAAGCGACGACGATCTCGTCTCGCTCTGCAAGGAGTTGCTCGCTGCCAATCCGAAAATCGTGGCGGACGTGCAGGGCGGCAAGGAGCAGGCCGCGGCCGGCCTCATCGGTCAGGCCCGCAAGAAAAACCCCAACGTCAATCCGGGCAAGTTCCGGCAGATGTGCCTCGACCTGATCCGCGGAATGTGAAGGGCTGCGGAAACACATCCCGTCTCAGCGGATCGTGATCTGGCTGCTGCGCTGCGGCAGGGCGTTACGCGGTCCGGAGCCGCGGCAGTGAACGCGTGATGTCAGCGGCCCCGCGGCCAGAATCCGAGAGTCTCCAGACCGCGGCGCCATGGGACGTACAGGATGCCATCCGCAAGCCGCTCCGTCGGGTCAAGCGATAGGCACAGGCCTCTGACCCCAGGAATATCTGCAAGAAACGGCTTCAGATGCCGGGCATCATGGGCCGTCGTCCGCGGAGCTGACTTGATCTCGACCAGCGCCGGCGGCTCGCCCGGGCGTTCCACGATCAGATCGATCTCCACACCGTCTTTCGTGCGCAGGTGCGAGAAGCGGCAATCGAGTTTCAAGGCGTCGTTCAGCCGGACCATTTCGGCAATCACGAAGTGTTCGAAGGCCCGACCGAAGGCGAACGTGCCAGGGACGATTGCCTGCCGCAACGTCCGCTCGAGACTGCGCTGTACACCCAGGTCGAACAAGTAGAACTTGGGTGCCTGCACCTGACGCTTCCGCACCGACGTGGAGAACGATTCGAGGAAAAATCCCAGCAGGGTGTCCTCGAGAATCTAAAAATTACGAGGCGACGGTCTTGTCATCGACGCCGACGTCGCGGGCGATGGCGGCCATGTTCACGAGCTGGCCGCTCGACTGAGCTGCCACTTCAAGAAAGGCGCGAAATGGGTCGAGGCGAGCGACAAGGTGCTCGTTCCAGACCTTCGAGGCTTGCAAAGACGGTCAACGTACATGGAGCCAGATCCGGATATGTCGTGCAAATCCGGAACGTAGCCTATTATGGACGTTTGTCGAGTTTAAGCGGGGGTGAGCTCGCCGGCATGCCTCCAAAAACGAGAGAGATACATGTGTCTACTCTTTGCATGCCGCTCAGGATCGATGCATGAGCATCATGCCGAATGCCAACGTCGCAGAGTTCTCCGCGGCAAAGATTCTCGAATACCTGCTCAATGCCCCGCACCCGGACGGTGCCGGCAAGGCGGCTTTTTTCCGAGGCATGGGGTATCGCAGGGCTGATTGGCATTTGCTCACGGATGCGCTGGCAGAGGTTGCAGCAACCGGTGTCGTGCGGGCAGTCGCCACGACCGAGCGATGAACGAGCATGATCGCGTGGTTCTGCTGAAGGACCTTCCAAACGCCGGCCTGGCCTTGGGCGATGTCGGCACGATCATTCATGTGTCTTCGGACCGTGCGGCCTTCGAGGTGGAGTTCGTCTCGCTCGACGGGCATACCCGGGCAGTGGAAACAATCGGCACCGACGATGTACGGAGCGTGACGGCTCGCGACATCACACATGCCCGCGACATCCACGCAGCCTGACAGGCGGTCAAGAGGTGCCGGCTTTGATCAGGAAGCGTTTCCCCGAGCAGCCCCGTGTTCGAAAGACCGTCCCGAGAGTCGTCGAAACTGATTCTGCTGAGGGGGCTGTTTTTCATGCTGGGCGATTGACAGAACAGACGTTACCCGAACCGGAGCCGCCCCCCGAGCTCTGCGGGGGAGTTCGCGCGGATCAACAGCAGCGGCACCTTGCTTCTCGCTGAATCCTCACAGGTGCGTCACTTGGGCTAAACTGCAGGCATGCTGATGCCCCCCTCATCCCCAGCCGGCCTACAGCCTCGAGCGCCGCTCGGCCGCAGTCCCGAGGCCCCGCCGGCCGCCGACCTGCTCCGCAGCTGGGACCGCGAGCATGTCTGGCACGCATTCACACAGATGCAGGAGTACGAGCCGCTCCTGATCGAGCGGGGCGAGGGATCCTGGCTCGTCGATACCGACGGCCGCCGCTATTTGGACGGCTCGGCCAGCATGTGGTGCAACGTGCATGGCCACCGCCACCCGCGGCTCGACGCGGCGCTCGCGGCCCAGGCGGGCAAGGTGGCCCACACCACGAACCTCGGGCTCTCAAACCCCACGACCGTCGAGTTTGCGCGGCGGCTCGTCGAGGTTTCGCCACCGGGACTCGAGAAGGTGTTCTTTTCGGGCGACGGCTCGAGCGCCATCGAGACGGCGCTCAAGATGGCCTTCCAGTATTGGACGCAGGCCGAGCCGCCGCAGCCGGATCGGACCAGATTCGTCGCGATCGGCGAGGCCTACCACGGCGACACGCTCGGCGCGATCGGGGTCGGGGGCGTTGACCGATTTACGGCGATGTTCGCGCCGCTCACCTTCGAGGCGATCCGCGTGCCGTCGCCCGGCGGCCCATGCCCCGCGACCGGGAATCCCGCCCCGTCGCTTGCCGAGTCGCTCGCCACGGTCGAACGCATTCTGACCGAACACGCCGGCACGCTCGCCGCGCTGATCATGGAGCCGCTCGTGCAGGCGGCGGCGGGCATCTACGTGCACCCGCGCGGGTTTCTCCGCGGGGTGGCCGACCTCTGCCGCAGGCATGACGTGCTCCTGATCCTCGACGAGGTGGCCGTCGGCTTCGGTCGCACGGGCACGATGTTTGCCTGCGAGCAAGAGAACGTGTCGCCCGACTTTCTCTGCCTCGCGAAGGGGCTGACGGCCGGCTACCTGCCGATGGCCGCCACGCTCACGACCGAGCGGGTCTGGAACGCCTTCCTGGGCACGCATACCGACCGCCGCACGTTCTTCCATGGCCACACCTACGGCGGCAACCCGCTCGCGGCGGCCGTCGGACTCGCGTCGCTCGACGTCTTCCACGACGAGCGGGTGCTCGAGTCGCTCCCGCCGAAAATCGAGCGGCTCCGCGGACATGTCGAGCGGATGTCGCGGCTCGACCATGTGGGCGGCGTGCGGCAGTGCGGGCTGCTCGCGGGCTTTGACCTCGTGGCCGACAAGGCGACGGCCGCGGCCTATCCGTGGCAGGAGAAGCGGGGCATGCGGGCCTGTCTCGCGTCGCGAAAGCATGGAGCGCTCCTGCGTCCCCTCGGCGACGTGGTAGTGATCATGCCGCCGCTCTCGATCACGCTCGACGAGATCGACCTGCTGGCGGCCGCCACCGAGACCGGCATCCGCGACGCGACGGAGTGATCCGGGTCAGACATGACCGCGAGACGTGGTGCCGCGGAGCGCTGCGGTACCGAATCGGCCGCTCGAGATCTGGCGCAAACGGCAGCCGCTCGATGAGCCGGACGATGTCGCCCAAATCCTTGATCGACTTGCTTGGCCACCGCTCCGGCGTGCGCCATGCCTTCATCTTACCGGCGAGTGTGTCTTCGATCGACGCCACCCGCAGGAGAATCCCGTGGACATCGGCTGGTACGGCTCGAGAGGCAAAGTCGCGATAGAAGTCCTCCGTGCTCAACTGCAGGCCCACCTGCGAGCGGCCGCTGAAGGTCCCCGACCAATCATGATGCTCAGCCTTGAAGAGGGAATATCGCGCGTACCTCGAGCGAATGTCGCATGCTGTTGGTGCCGGTGTCGCGAAGGAGTGTGTCGCCCATGGAGTAGACGAGCTCGGCCTGCGAAACGGCGTTGAAGGCATCGCCTTCGCAGCCCGGCTTGGATCGCCACCGGCCAAGGGCCGACGGCGGTGCCCTTGAGCCCTGAAGAGCCGAAGCATCGCACCGTCCGCGACCACTTGCGGCCAGGGATTCGTCGTGGCCTTGTCATGCAAGGGACGGGGACTGTGCGCCTCACGCATCGGCCGCCGCATGGCGCAGACGGCCGCGCAAAAAAAGTCGGCGGCAGCGGCGACATCCGGCTGATTGCTTTCATCACCGAGCCCGGGCCGATTACCTACAGCGAATCTGCGCCGCCTTCGACTTCGGAGTTTTCCCGGAGGAGACGGACTGGGCGGAGTTTGCCGGATGGCGGGATGTCTTCGATCGCTTCCCGCTGCCGGATTCGCCCGGCTACCACGCCTTTCGCCGCTGGTATGGCTGGGAACCCGTGCCCGTGCGGCAACGCCTGGGCATCCCCCCCTGGAAAGTCGCCGACCTGCACGAAGGCCGCGTGGACCCGTGCGAGGAAATGGTGTAGCCAAACTCCTGCAGAGGCGTTGACGAGTCTGTCTCAAAGGCCACGGAATGTGACGGCGGCACCGCCCGACCGACCAGTCACGCGTCAGAGGTACGATTCGCCTCCGGAAGGTCCAGGGTGTGAAGCACGTCGTGGCCGAGGCGTGCCAGGAGATCCGCGATTCTCCGCGGCAACTGGGCATCAACCAGAAATCTCACGAGATGCTTGCGGCCATGCTGTTGACCCGGCTCAAGCGCGCCGCAAAAGCGAGGACCGCGAGAATATCGTCACGCTCGATGCCTGGGCACTCCGCATCGATGCCGCCTTCCGCTAAAAAGGAGAGTCGGGGAGTGGCGCGGTGGTTGAGGCGGGGCCTATCTGTTTCCGGCTCTTTCGTCTGCCGGTGCCTCACGAGCCCCACCATGCTCCGTTTCCACTCCCCAGCCGGACAAGGCCCGGTTGAGGTCAACGACTACCCGCTCCGGATCACGCCACGTCGTCCGGGAGTTCGTCAGTTCGCTGATCCTTTCACAGATCAAGCGAACCTTGTTCCTGGACGGAGCCGGTGTGAGATACCGTCGGCCCGTTCTCCAGGAGACTTGCTCTCCGAACGTGAATCCCAGGAAGGTGAACGTCTCGGCCGGGAGCGAGCACTGCCGCGTCTTCCGCTCGTTCACCGTGAGCTTGAGCCGTTCCATCATCGACTGCATCTGGGCACGGGCCGCATCGGCCCGCCCCGGCTTGCAGCAGATCACGAAGTCGTCTGCATAGTTCACGATGCGGGCTTCTAGCCGCTGCTCGTGCCCACCCTGTTTCCAACCCAGCACGAACCGTCGCATGGAAAGGTTCCGCCAACAGCGGCGAGGCCACGCCGCCCTGCGGCGTGCCACGACCCTCGTCCTTGTTGCGGGTCGTCCGCACCTTCCGCCCTTTCTCGTCCGTTTCCTCGACCGCAGCCTCCAGCCACATCTTCACCAGATGCAGCAGGTGCCGGTCGCTGATCCGGCGAGCCACGCACTTCATCAGTTCGTGGTGCGGAATCGTGTCGAAGTAACCGCTCAGGTCCGCGTCAACGACCTCCGTGAAGCCACGGTCCAGCCAGCCTTGGACCGCCGCGATCGCCCCGTGGGCGTCGTGGCCGGACCGGTAGGCATGTTGCTCAGGCTGCAGGTCCTCGTCATGGGGCGAATCGCCCCGGTCCTCGACCGGGGGGTGGAGCGAATCGCCCCAT
>CAMBPQ010000030.1 GCA_945869735.1 Planctomicrobium piriforme | reverse complement strand
CTGGGCCTCGGCCAACCTCGACGAGACGGCATTTGCATGCCCCCGCGAGGTCCGGCTCGACCGTCGGCCGAATCCCCACGTGGCCTTCGGATTTGGCGCGCATCTGTGCCTCGGAGCGGCCCACTCGCGGGCCATCGTCCGCGGACTACTCAACGTGCTCTGCGAACGCGTGCGCCGGATCGACCTCGTCGAGGCGACGCCCCGCGTGGAACACACCACCGCCTACGACCGCCCGCTTGGCTACGACGCGCTCATCGTGAGGTTCAGCGGCACGTCGTCCTGAAGCTCGACCCACGACTTGCATCCGCCGTAAGACTCGTGCCACGGCACAGTGACGGGTGAGGCCAGGGGGGCCACATCGACCACCAAGACGTGGAGCTCGTCTTTCCAGCGGTGGAACCGCTCGGCGACCACTGCGTCGGACCAGACGTGACGGTTACGGAAAGCCGCCAGTTCATCGAGCGACCGCACTCGGAGCGACTCGCGGACCCGTGCCAGATGCCGAAAGACGATTGTCCCCTCGGGTGGCCGGTCGGCGTCGATGTCGACGAGGAGGTCGCGGGCCTCGGGCACGATGCTTTCAGGCGACTGGTGGAGGAACGTCGGCAACAGGAGAAACTCGATGTGGTCAGCGTGAAACTCACCCCCTGGTTCCACGATCCCGCCTTTCCGCAGGATCACGTCCTGCCTGCCGGAGGCGAGAGCCCGGCAGATTACGGCCCATTCCTTGAAAGCGGCACGTATCGGCTTCGACATCGGCTCGGTCATCGTCTCTCCAGAACGGGGCTCATTGAGATCGCGTCCGGGATGGATGGAGCGACGGGTTGGTGCACCGGGTGAGGGAGGCGAGGGGGTCGGCGAACGCTCGAGGAGCCTTGGGCGTATCATCACCCCGGCGACGAGACTTTTGCCGCCCCCGAGCCGGCGATGCACCAGAGTCGAATGCGCGATCTCTTAGGGCTTGCGGAGGAAGAGGCCGTCGCCGGTGATTTGGATCACAGGGATACCGAGCTTTGGGTCAAAAAAACCGGTGCCGCGGACGACGACGTCCTGGCCTTCGGTGAGCCCGAGGAGCTTCTGCGCGTCCAGCGGAATCACCTTGCCGTCGGCACCCACGAACGTCACGGCCGCGATCGGCGAGTTGGCGTTGCGCTTCTTGCAAAACGGGCAATCGTCCGGCTTGTGGCCGGGCTTCTTCGCGTGGTCGTCGGTGGGGATCTCGAGCATGGAGAACGTCGCTTCGTTCCTGCCAAAGGGTTCCGTGCCCCGGCCCCCGATCCTACCGGCCACCAGGATGGGCTGCGGCGCGGGCGTGAGCTTTGCCTTCGCTGCCGCAAGCGTGACCGCACCGGCGGGCTCCTCGGCGAGCAGGAGCGAGCCACGGACGGCGTTCACATCGACCTCGGCGCGTGCCTCCACGCCCGTCAACGAGCACAGCGCCATCACCGCCATTATCCCTCTAAACCTGCGTCGCAAGCAGCTGATCATCACTTCTTCTCCCCGGAAACTTTCGCCTTCAGCGACGTGAATGCCGCCTCGATTCGCTCCTTGACCGTCCCTAGCACTTTCGCCGGATCGGCTTTTTCATCACCGGAATGAAACGCCTCGTCGACCTTGCCAAAGCACTCCTCGAGTTCGTCGAGGGCGCTGCTGACGGCTGCGGCCACGTCGCCTTCGAAGTTTTCCTTCGTGGCGAACTCACGGACCTCCTCAAGGAGATGGCCCAGGTCGTGGACCGCGTCGTCAGCCGCTTCGCCGGCATTGTCGGCGAGTTTTTTGGTGAGATCTTCCGCCAGCGATTCGAGCTTCTCGATGCCCACGGCAAACGACTCGGGCTCGTCATTATCGTGATCATGTCCGTGGTCGTGGCTCACCGTGGCCGGCTTGGCCGCTGGGGCCTTGGTGGTCGCGGGGGCACACCCCGCGGCGCCGCCGAGGTAGCAGGCTACCGAAAGCAACAGGATTTTTATGGGCGTGCCACACGCAATCATGGGGAGGCTCCAAATCGGCGGTGGTAAAACGTCTTGAACAAGCCCGGCGTCAGCTCCGGAGAGAAAAAGATTATCCGCGGTGCCCGGTGGGATGTCTACGGGGCCTAAGAGGGCTCGAACGCATTTGCCTTTGGTGGAGCGGGGCGGGATTGCTACCCGCATTCCCCGCGCTCGCGCTTGGGGCTTCCTGTCGGGCGGCATACGCTCCCGATCGTGAGGAGCCGGGGGTGGCACGCGCAGACGCCGGGGAATCTTTGCGACTCACGAGCGACGTCACATCGGCCACGTGAGTATCCCGTAGCAAAATCCCCCGGCGGTGAGCATGCCACCGCCGGCGAACCGATCCGGAACCCGTCTCAATGCCGTCCGCATTCCCCGCGCTCGCGCTTGGGGCTTCCTGACGGGAGGCAAGGGGGTCGGCGAACGCTCGAGGAGCGCCTGAGCCGCTTCATGACACCAAACTCGGTCTCGGCTGCGCCGTGGCCTGTCCATCACTCCGGACGGCTACCCACTCCACGAGCGGCCTTGCGCGGCGACAGTTCTGTATCTGCCACCATGACGACGAGCGATCGCTCTGGCAGCAGGAGAGGCTTCTCTACGTTGATCACCGGCCCGCGGCCATCGGCAAAAATATCGTTGGGCGGAGACTGACTCGTGTGCACGAACAGCCGCCACGGCAGCGTTCGCACCGCCTTCGGCTGGGGCATCGCAAACGTCCGCGGACCGCCGCCCGCATGGGCGAAGATCAGCACGTGACGCGGCACGCCCTCGATGCCCCCCGCAGCGGGGTCTGGGCCCTGTCGCAGTTTCTCCGGCGACGGCGCGGCGAAGAAACAGGTCAGCCCACCGTCGGCTGTGTACCAGTCAATGTGGACGCCATCGGGCGAGAACCATTCCACGTCGGGAAGGACGCCCGCTGCGCTCGAGCCCCCCTCCAGAAACGAGCGCCGGCGGAGCGTGGGGTTGCCACGCCGAAATCGGATCAACTCCCGAGCGAATCTGCCGATATCGGCGTTTGTTTCCACGAGGCTCCAGTCGAACCACGAGACCGCGTTGTCCTGGCACCACGCGTTGTTGTTGCCCCCCTGCGTGCGGCGGCACTCGTCGCCAGAGAGCATCATCGGCACACCCTGACTCACGAGCAGCGTGGCGAGCATGTTACGGATCTGCCGCGACCGCAGCTCATTCACCTCAGGCCGTCGTGTCGGCCCCTCGACGCCATAGTTTTCCGAGAAGTTGTTGTTGTCGCCGTCGCGATTGCCCTCTCCATTGGCCTCGTTGTGTTTCTCGCGGTAACTCACGAGATCAGCGAGCGTGAAACCATCGTGTGAGGTGAAGAAGTTGATGCTGTGGCAGGGCTGGCGGCCGTCGTTACCGTACAGGTCGCTCGACCCGGCCAGCCGCGTGGCGAGGTGGCCCGTCTGCGCGAAATCTCCCCGCCAGAACCTCCGCACGTCGTCACGGTAGCGGCCGTTCCACTCGGCCCAGCGCATCTCGGCGAAGGAGCCCACCTGATAGGCGCCGGCCGCGTCCCAGGCCTCGGCGATGATCTTGGTGTCGGCGAGCATCGGGTCTTCCGTGATGAGCTCGACGATCGGCGGGTTGGGAAGAATGTCGCCGTTGCGGTCGCGGCTGAGCACGCTCGCAAGATCAAACCGGAAGCCGTCGACGTGGTAGTTGTGCACCCAGTGCCGCAGACAGAGAAAGATCAGCTCGCGAACGATCGGATGGTTACCGTTGATCGTGTTGCCGCAGCCGGTGTAGTTCTTGTAGGTCGAGCCACCGTCGCCGAGCATGTAGTAGACGCGGTTTTCCAACCCCTTGAAGGAGAGCGTGGGGCCGAGGTGGTTGCCCTCAGCGGTGTGGTTGAAGACCACGTCGAGAATCACCTCGATCCCGGCGGCGTGCAGCGCCCGCACCATCTCCTTGAACTCCCGAACCTGGCAGCCTGGCTCGGTGCCGGACGCGTAACCCCGATGGGGCGCGAAAAAGGCGATCGGATCGTAGCCCCAGTAGTTGCCGCGAACCGTGCCGTCGGCCCCCGGCAGCGCGGCCGCGAAGTCGTGAATGGGCATCAGCTCGACGGCGGTCACACCCAGCGATTGGAGGTAGGGAATCTTTTCGATGACCCCGAGATAGGTGCCGGGATGGGCAACGCCGCTCGTAGGGCTGTTGGTGAAGCCCCGGACATGCATCTCGTAGATCACGGTGTCGGCGAGGCCGCGGCGGAGGTGACGGTCGCCCTGCCAGTCGAAGGCATCATCGACGACGACGCATTTCGGGGGCCGCAGCAGACCGTCAGGCCCGATCGAAAACTCACCAGCGAGCGCCCGAGCATAGGGATCGAGGAGCCGGGCGGAGCCGTCAAACCGCTGGCCGTGCTCCGGATCGAACGGGCCGTCGGCCTGGAAATGGTAGAGCTGACCAGGCTTCACGCCCGGCACATAGATGCTCCAAATGTCTCCCCAGCGATCGCTGGTCGGGTCCAGTTCGATCACCTCGTCGGGCTCGGCGGCGTCGACACCCGCGTAGAGGAGCACACGCATGGCCGTCGCCGAGCGGCTGTACACCACGAACTGCACCCCCTTGTCGTGCAGCACGGCGCCGTAGGGCAGCGGCTGGCTGAACTGCAGGGGCGGCAGCAGTTTCTTGGCGTGGGTGCGTCTGGACGCGATCGGCTTCCGCGGCGACATGGCAAGAATGATACCACCCCGACACGGTTGCCGTATCGGCGATCGCCACGGCGCCGCGGGGGGCGTGTCGGGGGCTTGCGGCACCCGTGCGGGCGGAGATGATACCGGCGTGAGCGGTGCGACGTATTCCAGTGCCGGCGTGAACCTCGAACTCTACCGCGAGGGGATGGCGCGTCTCCCCGCGCACATGCGGCGGACGCAGTGCCCGCGGGTGATGAGCCAGGAGGGCGGGTTCGCGGCCCTCTTCGCCCTCGACTTCAAGGGACTCTTCGCCCGCGGCTACGAGGATCCGCTGCTCGTCAGCTGCACCGACGGCGTGGGCACGAAACTCAAAGTTGCCATCGAGACGGGCGTCCACCACACGGTCGGAATCGATCTCGTGGCGATGAGCGTCAACGACGCGCTGTGCACCGGCGCCGAGCCGCTGTTTTTTCTCGACTATGTGGCGATGGCGAAGGACGATCCCGCCCTCCTCGAGCAGATTGTCCGCGGCATCGCTGACGCCTGCGTGGAAAGCGGATGCGCCCTCGTCGGTGGCGAGACCGCGATCCTACCCGACATGTATCACCCCGGCGAGTACGACCTCGCGGGCTTCTGCGTGGGCGTCGTGGAGCGGAAGCGGCTCGTGGACGGCCGGCAGATTCAGCCTGGCGACGTGGCGATTGGCATGGCGTCGAGTGGCTTTCATTCCAATGGCTACAGCCTCGTGCGAAAGGCGGTCTTCGAGATGGGCGGCCTCGCCGCCGCCGACCGCGTGCCTGCGATCGGCGACCGCACGGTGGGCGACCTGCTGCTCACGCCCACGCGGCTCTACGCCAAGCCGGTGAAGACGGTCCTCGGTCACTACCGAGTGAAGCAGGTGGTGCACGGGATCGCGCACATCACCGGCGGCGGGCTCGTTGAAAACCTCGGCCGCATCGTGCCCGACTCCGTGCAGGTCGTCCTCGAGCGGGGATCATGGACGGTACCTGCCGTGTTTCCGTGGGTGCAGGGCCTCGGCACCATCGCGGCCGACGAGATGGAGCGGGTCTTCAATATGGGCATCGGCATGGTGCTGGTCGTGTCGCCCCATTTCGCCGAGAGCATCCAGAAACAGCTCGCCGACCTCGGCCACGACAACTTCCGGATCGGCACCGTGGCCGCGGCGACCGCCGCTGAGGCCCGCGTCGTCCTCCGGTAGTCGAGGCCTCCCGTCAGGAAGCCCCAAGCGCGACCGCGGGGAATACGCGTGGCTTCGAACCGACGTTGGGTGGCCCGTGCCCGCTGTCTCCGGTCAGGAAGCCCCAAGCGCGAGCGCGGGGAATACGGGTCGCATCGAGACGGTGCCGGATTGGTTCGCCGGCGGTGGCATGCTCGGCGCCGGGGGATTTTGCTACAGGATGCTCTGCTGGCCGACTGGGCACTGCTCGTGAGTCGCAAAGATTCCCCGACTTCTGCGCGTGTCACCCCCGGCTCCTCACGATCGGGAGACGGCGAGGGTCTGCCCCGACCTACGCCACTACTCCACTGCGCTAATCCGCCTACCGCCCGGTCGATGCGGAGCGAACTGCGTCGGCTTCCAAGAGCGAGGGCCCCGCCTTCTCGAGGGCCTCGAGCACCTGTGACTCCGTGATCAGGTCGCGAAGCACAATCGGCTCCAAAGGCTTCTCGCCGGGCTGCGCCGCAGGATAGATCGCCAGCACCGGAATGGAGCGGCTCTGCAGACCCTCGAGCGCTGCCTTGATCTCGGGAGAGCCGTCGGTCCAGTCGGCAAGCACAGGAACCACACGGTTTTTTTCGAGCGTGGCCCGCACCTTATCGGTCTCGATCGCATAAGCGAGGTTGAACTTGCAGGTCGGGCACCAGTCGGCGGAGAAGTCGACCATCACCGTGGCGCCGCTCTTGCGGAGTTCGGTGATCCGGTCACGAGAGAAGGGCTGCTGCCACTCGATCACCGATTCCCCGGGGCCGAGCAGCATGAAGGCGCCCCAACCGATCAGCGCTGCCGCCGACGCGGCCTGCACCCAGCGGCCGAAGCCGACCACGCCGGTCGTCTCCTGCTCGCGGCCGACCCACCAGCAGGCCGCCCAGATACCGATCAAGAGCGCCAACGTGGGCACGAACCAGTCGTGGTGGAGAAAGGTGAAGAGATAGACAACCGTGCCGAGCATGACAAACCCCAGCACCTCCTTGAACGTGGCCATCCAGGCACCGGGCTTCGGAAGGAACTTCACCAGTCCGGGCACGAGGCCGACGAGGACGTACGGCAGGCACATTCCCGTCGCGATGGCACCAAAGACGGCGTAGGTCACGGCCGTCGACTGCGAGAGCGTGAAGCCGAACACCGGTCCGAGAAAGGGGCCGCTGCAGGGCGTGGCCAGCACGGTGCTCAAGACGCCTTTGAGGAACGCACCCGCGGGCCCCTCCTGCGATTGCACGTGGCCCGCTTTCTCACCGATGAAGCCCGGAATCGGCAGTTCCCAGATCCCGAGAAACGACAGCGCGAAGGCGAACACGATGCCGATCATGGCGATATTGAAGCCGGCAGAGGTGAACTGTTCGCCCCAGGCGAGGTTTGCCTTGCCGAGACCGATATTGGCCGCCACGCTCGCCGTGGCCAGCGCAAAGAACACGGCAAACACACCCGCGCAATACCAGAGGTTCATCTGAAACACGTCGCGGCGGTCGCGGCCCGACTGCTGCGCGAACGACATCAGCTTGAGCCCGAGCACCGGCAGCACGCACGGCATCAGGTTGAGCAGCAGCCCGCCGGCCAGACCCATCAGGAGGGCGAGCGGCAGGGCGAGCGGCACGGCGGAAGGAGCCGCAGTTGTGTCGGGGATGCTGGCCGCGGCGGACGCGGCTGAAAGAGCAGGGATCGCGGCCGTGGTGGTCGCGGCGCGCGGGTCGTCGCCTGCAGCCAGCTGAAGAGCCGCCTTGGCCGCCTCGGCATAGCGGGCATCCAAAAACGCGATGGCCCCCGAGGCCGGCCCGTCGGTCGGCGCCGTGATCTTCAGCCTCACCGCCGTGGGTGCGTCGCAGGTCTGGTCGCTGCAGGTCTGAAACCCAACGACCGCGTCCACCGTACGCGGGCCGCCGACACCGGGTGGCGCGTTGACGAGGAGTTCGAGCACCACCGGACCGTCAACCGCTCCAGACTCGGCCAACTCCGCATGGATCGTGGGAGTGACCTTGGTGACCGTCACCTTTTCGATGGTGGCACCCTCGCCCGCCGCGGCCGAGACGATCGTGGGCTTCCCCTGCCCGACCTTGCTCTCCGCGGAGTCCGCCGGCTTGTAGAAATGCCAGCCCTCCATCGGCACAAGCTCGACGACCAACGGCCAGGCCGTCGATCCGGCGGCGGACGGCCTGCGAAAGGCGGCCCGTACCCGGGCGTGAGACCGCTGCGGCTCATACTCGATGACCTTGGGAGCACCACCGGCACGCGTCGCCGCCGGTGCCGGCGGCCCCACGGCCGGAGCGGTGAACGGGATCGATTGCGGCGGCAGGCAGGTGGTGTCCTGGCAGAGTTGCAGGCTCACGGCGCCCCGTATTTCTCCCGCTCCCACCTGGAGCGGTGCCCGCCACGTGACCGTGCCGGAGTGCTCCTCGATCACGAGCCCCTTCCAAGCGGGCACATCGTCGACCGTTCGCGTCTGGGGAGCAGAATCGGGGGCAAACGCCCCCGACACCTGCCGCGGCGATGCGGCATCCACCTTGATCTTCGTAGCGATCGGACCGCCTGGCTTCTGCGAGATCGCATAGAGGTGCCAGCCGTCCTCGAGCTTCGCGGTGACCGCCAGGATGTCGGGCTTGCCCGCGTCGCCGGGCTGGATCACAGCGGTCACCGCCACCGGGTCGCCAAGGGCCGCCGCGACCGCGGCCAGAGGGTTGTCAGCTTCTTCGGCGGCAAGTCCGCGGCCGCCAGCCAGATCGAGAACGCACGCCGAGGCCACGAAGACAGCCGCGAATCCCCAAGAAATGACCGCCCGAACCCGGGTGCTGCGAAGGTGAGCCATGCGATCCGTCGGCGAGAGTAACGATGACAGACACCGGCGACCCGGAGGACGTGCCGGCGACCCCTTCCTGGGATCTGTCCATTGCCCGAGTCTACAAACTGGACTTTTCCACGGTCAAATTGCGTTTCCAACGCGTTCGTTGATGACGCAAACAGCCGCTGGCAATTGCGATAGGAGGTGGTCGATTCGCCGGAGGGCCCGCGCAGGCCGCAGAAAGTCGCGAGATTCCGCCAGCAGCCACCGAAACCAGTTGTCGAGCCCGAAGAGGACGCCCGTGGCGAGCAGCCACGGGATGAGATTCCGTTCGGATATCGAAAGCGGCCTGCTGGACTCGTAAGCAGCAACTGCCTCCGCCCAGCGGTGGAGGAGCGGCGTGTCTGCGTCGGCCTCCGGTCGCCAACTGCCAATGAGTCGAGCCATGTCGGTGGCTGGCGTATCGACCCCCGCGGCATGGAAGTCGATGATGCCGGCGATGTGCTCCGGCTGTGCGCTGGAATAGAGCACGTGGTCGCTCCAGACGTCACGTAGCACCCCCTGCACAGAAACGACAGGGGCCTGGGTTCCGATGATGCGACGCAGTGCGGCCGGACCGTCCGCCGCGGCGAAGCTGGCAACGGCCCGGTCGAGTCGATCGACCACCTCGACGTGAATCCCGCCAGCGGATGCACCCGGCTCGCGAAAGAGCCTCCCAGACCACGGGCTGTCGCGCAACCGCTCCGCCCTCGCGATCCGCCGAAGCACGGCTGTTGGCACGGCGTTCCGCGGCGGACATCCCGGCAGCGAGAGGGCGGCGAGATGGATCCGCGCCAGGCATGACGCAGCCACAACAGCCTGTGCGGGGCTGGGAGAATCGGTGGCAGCGCCGGCGATGTGTTCCACGAGTTCCCAGGCGGTGCCCCACCCGTCGATGACCAGCGTGCGGCCATCCGGCGTGGCCATCACCGCCGGAACCTCGCGAATGCCGGCGACGCGGAGGTGCCGCATGAGCCCGTGCGCCCAGCCGATCCGGTCCGCGGCCCCGGCCGCACATGATTTGAGCATCCAGGCGGCGTTCGCCGAACAGCGCACCTGAAACAGACGCGACCCGCTGAAACCATCCGACACCGTGGGCTCAATCACGACGTCGCGATCTCCGAGCCATGCGGCGCACACCCCGCTGAGATCGGGCTCGGTGGACTCGGAACCGAACATCGCGTGGCCGTTGCACCGGGAATTGGAGGCTCGTGCTCCACGATGCTACGATTTCCGACGCGGTCCCGTCGATGGATTCACAGCTTCATTCAGGAGTTTCATAATGCAGCGATCGGCGGCGATCAACGGGGGCAGGCGACACGCGTGGCTTGTGGTGGCGGCAGTCCTCGCCTCGGCCGCGATGGCGCATGCGAACGAGCCCGACAAAAACGACGCGTCGAAGGCCGAGCCAGCCGCCGCGGCGAACCAGCCCGCGGCCCCCGCCAAAGATGCTCCGCCCGCGGATGCCAAGCCCAGCAAGCCTCCGTTTGCTGTCATCCTCAAAGACGCGAAGAAGATCGACGGGCTGATCCCGTTGTGGCGGAAGGACGACAAAGTCTACGCCGAACTGACCGACTCCCTGTTGGGCAAGGATCTGTTCGTCCTCATCTCGATCGCCAAGGGAATCGGCGACCGATCGATCCTCGGGGGCATGAGCATCGGCTTCGGCGACGACTGGATCTGGCAGTTCCGCAAGGTCGACGACAACATCCAGGTTATCCGTAAGAACGTCCGTTTCTTCGCCGACAAGGGAAGTCCCGAGGAGAGGGCGGTCGGGCTCGCCTACACCGACAGCGTGCTGTTCAGCCTGCCGATCGTCACGACGGGACCGTCCGGCGGGCAGGTGATCGACCTTGCGAAGATTTTCCTCAGCGACCTCCCGCAGATCGCCCGGTCACTCCCAGGCTTCTCATTCGCGGCGGACCGCTCGACGTGGGCCAGCGTCAAGGGCTTTCCCGACAACATCGAGCTCCAGGTGGCCGCCACCTACGGCTCCGGCGGTGGGACCGAGATCGACACCGTGCCCGACTCGCGGGGCGCGACAGTCAACGTGCACTACTCGATCAGCCTGCTTCCACAAAACTCCTACAAGCCGCGGTTGGCCGACGACCGCGTGGGCTATTTTGTCACCGCGCTCAAGGACTTCTCGCAGAAGGTCGACGAGGACCGGTTCGTCCGCTTCATCAATCGCTGGCAGCTGGAGAAGGCCGACCCGTCAGCCCCCGTGTCGCCGCCGAAGAAGCCGATCGTGTTCTGGATCGAGCGAACGGTGCCGTTCCGCTACCGGCAGCCAATCCGCGAGGGAATCGAGTCCTGGAACGAGGCCTTCGAGAAGGCCGGGTTTGCCAGCGCCATCGAGGTCCGCCAGCAGCCCGACGTCACGGACTGGGATCCCGAGGACGTCAACTACAACACTTTTCGCTGGATTACTGCGGGCCAGAGCTTCGCGATGGGGCCGTCCCGTGTGAACCCACGGACCGGCCAGATTCTCGACGCCGACATCATCTTCGACGGCGACTTCCTCCAGTTCTGGCGGCGGGAATACGAAACCTTCACGCCCCAGTCGGTGGCGCTGCTGACAGGAGGGCAGGGGGGCGGCCGCGACATAACGCTGGCTGGCTGCAACTCCGACTGCATGGCCTGCCGCCTGTTCGACGGGCACGCCCGCGAGACGGCGCTGGCCGCGACGGCCCTGGCGGCGGTCGCTCCAGGCGGCCTCTCGGAAGCTGAGAAGGAGAAGCTCGTCACCCAGGGGCTGAAACTCGTGGCGATGCACGAAGTGGGCCACACGCTGGGCTTGCGGCACAACTTCAAAGGTAGTTCGCTCAAGTCGCTGGCCGACTTCAACGACGTCACCAAGACCTCGGAGGCGGGCGGCAGCACCAGTGTGATGGATTACATCCCCGCTAACATCATGCCGAAGGGCAAGACGCAGGGCGACTACTACGCCGCGAAGCTTGGCCCTTATGACCTGTGGGCGATCGAGTATGGCTACAAGCCGCTCTCGGGCGGCTCGCCCGAGGCTGAGTTGCCGGAGCTTGAGAAGATCGCGGCAAAGAGCGGAGAGCCAACGCTCGCCTACGCGACCGACGAGGACACCGACTGGGGCGACCCGGATCCGTTCTCCAACCGCTTTGACCTCGGCAACGACCCGATCGAGTTCGCGAAGTCCCGGGCTGAACTAGTGGCTCAGGTGATGCCGCTGATCGCTGATCGATTGACGCAAAAAGAGGCGGACGGCCGCGTGCCCGGCTACGAGCGGGTGCGTCAGGCCTTCGGTGTGCTGCTTTCGTCCCACGGCCAGGCGATGCACACGGCGGCGCGGCTGATCGGCGGCGTGGCCACGTCCCGCAGCCACAAGGGTGATGCCAATGCAAAGCCGCCCTTCGTGGTCGTGCCGCCGGCGAAGCAGCGGGAGGCCCTCGAACTGCTCGAGAAGCAGATGTTCGCCGCGCAGCCGTTCACGTTCCCTCCGGAACTCTACAACCAGCTCATGGCGACCCGGTGGTCGCACTGGGGGAGCGAATCAGCGGATCGCGAGGACTATCCCGTCCACGAGGTGATCCTGATGTGGCAGGACCGCGTGCTCGGCCGGCTCCTCGATCCACTTACGCTTGAACGGATCCGCGACGGGGAGCTCAAAGTGCCCCCCGAGCAAGACGCCTTCACGACAGCGGAACTGCTCGACCGGCTGACGAAGTCGATCATGGGCGAGGTCGAGGCGACCGGACCAGGCGACTACTCCAACCGCAAGCCGGCGATTGCGAGCCTCCGCCGCGGCCTGCAGCGGGCCTATGTCTCGCGGTTGTCGGGGCTGGTGCTCGGCCAGTCGGGCGGCTCGCCCGACGCCCAGGCGATTGCCGCGTTGCAGCTCCGCGACCTCGACGCGCGGATCGACGCGCTGCTCGCCAAGAATGATCTAAAACTCGACGACTACTCGCGGGCCCACCTCGCGGAACTCAGCGCCCGAATCGAGAAGGTGCTCGACGCCCGCGTCGCACTTCCACGTCCCTGAGACCACCCAGGAGGGGCCATGCGTCTGGTCGTCACCGTCATCAAGCCCGCCCAGGTGGAAAGCGTCCGGCAGTCACTCGCCGCCTTGCAGGTCACGCGGCTGACCGTATGCGACGTGCATGGCTACGATCTTGCCGCGGACGATCCCCTCGCCCAGGAGGTGATGATGGAGATCGCCGTCAACGACGATTTCGTCGAACGCACCGTCGACTCGATCTCAGCCGTGCTCACCGCCGGCGGTGAAGCGGCGAGCCGGCTGTTCGTGCTGCCCATGCACGAGGCCGTGCAGATCTACCGGACCGTCCGTGGTCCGGAAGCAGTATGAGGAGCCAATGAACCAGCCGACCCGGATACTCCTGATCTCGTCCGACCTGATGTCCACCAGCCGGCTCGTGGGGATCGGCCACGCGGCAGGAGCCGCCGTGGAGACACTTGCTTCGCCGGCCGGCACGCCTCAAGGGGCTGCGTGTGACGTCGTGCTCCTTGACCTCCAATCACTCGCAGGCGAGATCGCGGCGCACATCACGCGGGCCCGCGAACTCGGCGGCACATCCGCGAAGGTGGTTGCCTACGGACCGCATGTCTGGAAGGACCGACTCGACGCAGCGGTCGCAGCCGGCGCCGACGACGCCGTGAGCCGCGGCGAGGTGATGGGTGGCCTGCCGGCATTGCTCGCCCGCTGGTGCGGTGGGCCCGACCGTTAGACCGCATTCGACTTTGGTGGAGCACCGGCGCGGGGGATACGGCCCGCCACTCCATTGGGGCTTCCTGACGGGAGGCACGGGGGTCGGCGAACGCTCGAGGAGCGTCGGGCCGCCGCGGCCCTCAGCGACGAGACTTTTGCCGCCCCCGAAGCCGGCGTTCCACGCAAATCGAATGCGGGAAGTCGAATCCGCTCTAGCCTTCGGTGCCGGGCTCGTCGATGACGACCTCGTCGAGTTCCGTCCCGTCGACGTCCTGCCGCAGGAGCATGTAGGCCGCGGTCGCGATCGCCCAGAAATAACCCCATCCAAACGACGACAGCAGCGTGGCGAGGCCGCGACTCCAAAAAGAAATCGCCTTCACGCCCCACGTCGCCGCTTCGCCTCCCGTGCCGGCGAGTCCATCGAGGACCGCTGCCGTGCGTTCGTGGCCCATCCCAAAGCTCGCCGCCCACATCGCCAGGGTGCCCGTCGCATCGGCAAAGAGACCCGCGACTGCAAGTGCTGGGACAGCCACGAGAAGCGCCACGAGCGCATAGAAGGCGTAGTGCAGCGGCCGCTGGTAGAGGTAGGAAAAAGCGGTCGAGATCGCCTGGAAACTATCGCCCCGCTCGACGCCCACGGCCGCCACCATCAGAGGCCAGCCGGCCACTACCCCGATGGCCAGGATCGCCAGCACGACCGCGCCGAGCAAAACCAGCGGCCAGACCACCCCAGCGAATGCGAGGCCCCACTCCGTTCGCATCGCGAGGCCGAGCAACGCACCAGGAATGCTCAGGGCCACGATTCCGAAGAGTACGAACAGCACGGAGTTGAACGAGGGCAGCCACTTCCGGGATCCGTAGAGCGTCGCTCCGATCGGCCCTGGTGCCTCCTCACCGACGAGTTTCAGCGCAACGTGCCGAGTGATGCCCGTGCCGAAGATCGACCAGACAAGCACAAACCAGCCGATCCGAGCCAGCGCACCGAGCCTCTGGCTCCACGTGGCGGTGGGGCTGAACGGGACGTTCACCATCGTTACCAGTTCGGCCAGGGGCCGTGGCAGCCGCCGGCCCAAATCATGGAGCCAGGGCATCGCGGCGACGCTCGGGGCGAGCGGCGTTGCCACCGCTCCACCGGCTGCGCCCGGCAACACCAATCCGCCAACGCCGCCACTATCGGCCATCCCGTCGGCGATTGCGAACCCGAGCGAGTCGCACGCCGACCATCCGGCCCACGTGGCCACCGCACCAAGTGCAGCGAGCAGGATCACCGTCGGCGAAAAGGCCACGCCGGCAGCTCGGAAGAGCAGCCACCAGGGAAAGGCATCGCTCCAGCGGATCTCATGAACGATAGTGCCGGACGGATGATGCTCTGACGTCATGCGGATACCTCGCGGATGCGTGGGGGCCGGACACGTGCCGGCCCGGACGGGAGCGAGAGTATACGTCGCGCGGCCCAACCGCGACGTCAGCCGTCGTCCTCGGCGTCTGCTGGATCGGGCTGGGGCTCGCCAGGCCCCGGCTTCCGCGGCTGAGGCACTCCGTAGCCCTCGTCGAGCCAGCGGCCCAGGTCGATCAGCCGGCAGCGATCGCAGCAAAACGGTACCGTTGGCGTGGTCGCCAGATCGACATGGGAGCTACAGACCGGGCAACTGGGCATGCGTCAGCCCTCCCCCGATCCGGACTTTTTCGGGCCTGAGTCCGCGGCAGGGCCGGACTTCTTCCCGCCGTCGCCCCCCGAGTCGGCTGCGGCCCCCTTCTTGTAAGACTCGCTGCGGTAGTCGGTCTTGTAGAAGCCGGATCCCTTAAACACGATCGCGCCGCCGGCACCAATCAGCCGACGCAGCTTCGGCTTCTTGCACTTCGGACAGGTCTTTTTCACGCTGTCGGTCATCGACTGAAACAGCTCGAATGCATGGCCGCAGCCGTCACAGATATAGTCGTAGGTCGGCATCGCTCACCCTCCCTTGGCCACGATCACTTGGGCCGGACGAACCACCCGGTCGTGGAGTTTGTAGCCCCGGCTCGCAGTGCCCACGATCGTCCCGGCCGCGACGCCGGGCACCTCCTGTTGCAGGATCGCATCGTGCACGGCTGGGTCGAACGCAGCCCCATCGGTCTCGATCGTCTGGCAGCCGTGGCCAGCGAGTAATCTTTCGATCTGCTGGGCCGCCATCCGGAAGCCAGACCGCAGACTCCCAACATCGACCGCCTTCTCCGCGGCCTCGATCGCCCGCAGCACGTTGTCGAGCACCGGCAGCAAATCGCGAAGGACGTCGATCTCGCGATACCGCTGGGCATCCTCGTATTCCCGCCGCGAACGCTTGCGGAAGTTCTCAAGTTCGGCCTGCACCCGGAGGAGCCGCTCCTGCAGTTCGCCGACCTGCGTTTCCGCGGCTGGCTCACTCATTGCCGCCTCGGCCGCGGACTCCCCGTCGGCGGGCTGTTCAGCGTGTTCGTCATGATCACTGCCCATCATCATGCCTGCTCCTCGTGTTCCCCATGAGTTTCGTCACCCTGGAAGTATTCGGCAAGCCGACTGAAGAACGACGACCGTTTGGCGCTGACGGCGGCATTTTCCTCGTTGGCGAGTTCGCGAAGGAGTTCCTCCGCCCGTGGCGACAGCGTCTTCGGCACCTCGACGTGGACATGCACGTGGAGATCGCCGATCCCGCGGCCTCGAACCTCAGGCATCCCCAGACCCCGCACACGGACGACATCGCCGCTTTGTGTGCCATGGGCGATCTGCAGGGGCTTCGCACCGTCGAGCGTGGGCACGTCGACGGTGGCACCGAGCGCCGCCTGCGTGAAACTGACCGGCACCTCGCAGTGGAGATCACGCCCATGGCGGGTGAGAAAGGGGTGTTGCTCGATCTCGATCACGCAGTAGCAGTCACCGGGAGGTCCGCCGCCGCCGCCGGGCTCCCCCTCGCCGGCCAACCGCACCCGGACGTCGCTGTCGACGCCGGCGGGGATCGTCACCCGTCGCTCGACGTGCTCCTCGGCAACGCCGCTGCCGCCGCAGTCGGAGCATGTCTCGCGGATCACGCTACCGGCTCCCCGGCATGCCGGGCAGGTCGTCTGTAGGCGAAACACGCCGGCTGACTGGATCACCTGCCCCTTTCCACCGCAGTAGTCGCAGGGCAGGGGCTTCGTGCCCTTCTTGGCGCCCGAGCCATCGCACGTGCCGCACATTTCATGGCGGTTGAACTCAACCGTCTTGGTAACGCCACGGGCCGCTTCAACAAGCGACAGCGACACCTGGCAGAACACATCGCGGCCCTTCCGCGCCCGGCTGGCCCGACCGCGACCGCCTGCAAACGCCTCGCCGAAGATCCCGCCGCCGAACATGTCTCCGAAGGCCTCGAAGATGTCGGACATCTCGTTGAAGTCGTGCTGTCTGCCCCCTTGCAGGCCCGCGTGGCCGAAGCGGTCGTACCGCGAGCGGAGGTCGGCGTCGGACAACACTTCGAAGGCCCGCGCCGCTTCTTTGAAGCGAGCCGCAGCCTCAATGTTGCCGGGATTCTTGTCCGGATGAAACTTCATCGCGAGTTTGCGATAAGCGTCAGTGATCTGCGCCGACGTGGATCGCCGTTCGACGCCCAGCACTTCGTAGTAGTCCCGCTGATCCACCATGTGGCACCATGATCCACCATGTGGGGCAACTCAACCCCCAGAGTTGGATAAACGCCGGGCGGGAGACTCGGCCTTGTATCGCCAACCTAGCGGGGCCACGACGGCCCGACGGAAGAGTATTTAGCGAACGCTGCCCTCGATCTTCCGCTTCTTCGCTTCGTCCTTATCGAGGTTGGTGACGATCGCCTCGGTCGTCAGCAAGAGACCCGCGATGCTCGCGGCATTGGTCAACGCCACACGGACCACCTTCACCGGGTCGATGATGCCAGCCTTGATCATGTCGACATACTCGCCTTTGTTGGCGTCGTAGCCGATGTTGACATCTTTTTGAGACACTTCGTCCGCCACGACAGCACCGTCAATCCCACCGTTTTCTGCGATCTGCCGAATCGGGGCCTCAAGGGCGTGGAGGATGATGTCGACGCCGATCTTCTCGTCGCCCTTGGCCTGCGCGCGGGCCTTCTCGACCGCCTCGCGACAGCGGAGCAGGGCCACACCGCCGCCCGGAACGATTCCCTCCTCCACGGCGGCACGGGTCGCGTGAAGGGCGTCCTCGACGCGGGCCTTCTTCTGCTTCATCTCGGCCTCGGTGCCAGCGCCGACGGAGACGATCGCGACGCCGCCGGTCAGTTTCGCGAGCCGCTCCTGCAGTTTCTCGCGGTCGTACTCGCTCTCGGTGTTCTCGATCTGCGTACGGATCTGATGCACGCGGGCCTGCACGTCCGACTGCTTGCCGGCGCCCTGCACAATCGTGGTCTCGCTCTTGTCGACGGTGATGCTCTTGGCCTTTCCGAGATGGGAGAGGTCGAGGCTCTCGAGTTTCAGCCCGAGGTCCTCACTGATCAGCGTGCCACCGGTGAGCGTGGCGATGTCGCCGAGCATCGCCTTGCGACGATCACCGAAACCAGGAGCCTTCGAGGCGCAGATGTTGAGCACACCACGGAGTTTGTTGACCACGAGCGCCGTCAGCGCGTCGCCATCAACTTCCTCGGCGATGATCAGCAACGGCTTGCCCGACTGAGCGACCTTTTCGAGCAGCGGAAGCAGGTCGCGGAGGTTCGAGATCTTCTTCTCGTGGATCAGGATGAGCGCGTCGTCGAGTTGACACTCCATCTCCGCCGGCTTGTTGATGAAATAGGGCGAGATGAAGCCCTTGTCGAACTGCATGCCGTCGACGAACCGCACGGTCGTCTCCGTCGTCTTGCCTTCTTCAACGGTGATCACCCCGTCCTTGCCCACCTTTTGCAGAGCCTCCGACAGCAGATCACCGATGGCACGGTCGTTGTTGGCGCTGATGGCACCAACCTGGGCGATCTCCTCCGGACGCTCCACCTTGCGGGCCATCTCCATCAACCGCTGGACCGCGGCTGCGACGCCCTTCTCGATCCCCCGGCGGACGGCCGTCGGGTTCGAGCCAGCGGCCACGTTTCGCGTGCCTTCCCGGAAGATCGCCCGGGCAAGCACAGTCGCCGTCGTCGTGCCGTCGCCGGCAAGATCCGAGGTCTTCGAAGCGACCTCATTAACAAGCTTGGCGCCCATATTCTCGAACGGATCCTCGAGATCGACTTCCTTGCTCACCGTCACGCCGTCCTTTGTCACCGTCGGGCCGCCGTACGACTTGTCGATGATCACGTTGCGGCCAGTCGGGCCCATGGTCACGGCCACCGCTCCGGCCAACTTCTCGACGCCCTTGAGCAGTTTGGCGCGGGCGCTGTCGTCGAACATCAGTTGCTTGGGCACGACTTGGATCTCCTCGGAAGACGTTTACGGGTTCGATTTGGATCGGTTGACTTCATTCCACTTGGCGAGCATGCCCTGGATGGCTGCTCCACGCGACAACTAGCTCAGCACCTTGGCGAGGATGTCACTCTCGCGGAGGATCTTCACCTCGTGGCCGTCGACCTCGATGTCGCTGCCCGAGTACTTGCCGTAGATCACCTCGTCGCCAACCGAGACCGACAGCGCCGCCCGCTGGCCGGTCTCGAGCAGCTTGCCCGGGCCAAGAGCGACGACATGGCCGCGTTGCGGCTTCTCCTTCGCCGAGTCGGGCAGCACGATGCCGCCGGCGGTGCGCTCCTCGGCTTCCACAGGCTCCACCACCACGCGGTCGTCGAGCGGACGGATCTTGAGGTTCTTGGCTGCCATCTCGTTGGTCTCCGGTTCGAGTTGAAAATGCGTCAGTTGGTCGAAGTCATACAAACACCGAGGCGGGCCGTCACATCATGCCACCCATGCCACCCATGCCTGGCATGCCGCCGCCCATGCCACCGCCCATGCCGTGATCGTGGCCATCGCCACCCGCCGGCTCCTCATCCTTGGGGATCTCGGTGATGAGCGAGTCGGTAGTGAGCAGCAGCGCCGCAACGCTGGCGGCGTTTCGGAGAGCTGTCCGCACGACCTTGGCCGGGTCGATCACGCCAGCGCTGACGAGGTCGCAATACTCGCCCTTGTCGGCGTCGTAGCCGTCATTCTTCCCCTTCATGTGCCGAACGCGGTTGACCACGACCGAACCATCGGTGCCCGCATTCTCGGCGATCGCTTCGAGCGGATACTTGAGGGCATTTTTCACGATCGACGCGCCCATCTTCTCGTCTCCCTCGAGGTCGAGTTTCTCGATCGCCTTCTCGCTGCGGAGCAGGGCCACGCCGCCGCCCGGGACCACGCCCTCGGCGAGGGCAGCCTGCACGGCACTCTTGGCGTCGTCGATGAGAGCCTTTCGCTCCTTCATCTCCGTCTCGGTCGCAGCGCCCACGTTGATTTGGGCCACACCACCGGCGAGCTTCGCCAGCCGTTCCTGGAGTTTCTCACGGTCGTAGTCGCTGGTGGTCTTCGAGATCTCGTCGCGGATCTGTGCCACACGGCCGTCGATCGCCACCTTTGTCCCACCACCGCTCACGATGGTGGTGTTTTCCGCGTCGATGATCACCTTCTTGGCCCGACCGAGGTCGGTGAGTTTCACGCCGTCGAGCGAGATGCCGAGGTCTTTGAAGATCGCCTGGCCGCCAGTGAGCACGGCGATATCACCGAGCATGGCCTTGCGGCGGTCGCCATAGCCGGGAGCCTTTACAGCCACAGACTGGACGATGCCGCGGAGTTTATTGACCACCAGCGTCGCCAACGCCTCACCCTCGACATCTTCGGCGATGATCACAAGTGGCTTGCCCGACTTACTGATCGCCTCGAGAAGCGGCACGAGATTCTTAGCGCTCGAAATCTTCTCCTCGTAGAGGAGGATGGAGGCATTTTCGAGCTCGCAGACCTGGCTCTCGGCATCAGTCACGAAGTGGGGCGAGAGAAAGCCGCGGTCGAACTGCATGCCCTCGACGACGTCGACCGTCGTTTCGGCCTGCTTGCCCTCCTCAACCGTGATCACACCATCCTTGCCGACCTTGAGGAAGGCCTCGGAGAGGACGTTGCCGATCGTCGGGTCGTTGTTGCCCGCGATCGTGGCGATCTGCATCAACTCTTTCTTGTTCTTCTCGTTGATCGGGGTGGCCATCGCAAGGATCGCCTTCGAGACCGCCTCGACAGCCTTGTGGATGCCCCGCGACAGCGCCATCGGGTCGGCGCCGGCCGCGATCATCTTGATCCCCTCGCGGAAGATCGCCTCGGCAAGAACGGTGGCGGTGGTCGTGCCGTCACCGGCGACATCATTGGTCTTGCTGGCGGCTTCCTTCACGAGTTGGGCGCCGAGATTCTCGAACGGATCTTCGAGATCGATGTCTTCGGCGACGGTGACGCCGTCCTTGGTCACCTTGGGCGAGCCCCAGCCCTTGTCGAGCACAGCGTTGCGGCCGCGGGGGCCGAGCGTGCTCTTCACGGCACGGGCGAGTTTGGAAACGCCGGCGAGCAACGGCTGGCGAGCCTCGTCGTCGAACACCATCTGTTTGGCCACGGAAGACTCCTCTCGACTGTCGAACGTTGGAAGTGACGGGTTTGGCAGCCCATCCTCGGGATGCCCGGAAGGAAAGCAACCCGCGTGCCATGAACGGCCGCGCGGGCATGGTTTTATGATTTTGAGGGGAATACCGCAGTTCTTCGGCGGCGGTCCGAGGGAGACATTTTCGGGAGGTGCCGATTTGGCAGGACTACCAACCTATTCCCATTTCCTCGGGAATCTGCCGAATCGCGCATCTGCCCGCCCAGGTTCATGGCGCCCACGAGATTGGGCCTTCCAGACCGCGAATGAAGGCGGCCAGCAGATCAGCCGTGTGGTCGGCGTCGTCGAGCGAGATCGTCTCGACTGCCGAATGCATGTAGCGGTTTGGCACACTCACCAACCCGGTCGCCACGCCGGCCCGAGTCGTCTGGAGCACGTTGGCGTCGTTGGGCTGGGCGCGGCCGCTGGCTCCCGTTTGAACGGGGATGTCACCGGCCTTGGCCGCGGCGAACAGCCGATCGACCACGCCCGGGTGCATGTTGGGGCCGCGATAGATGACCGGCCCCTTGCCCAGGGCGATGTCTCCCTCCGCCTTCTTGTCGATCGTGGGGCAGTCGGTGGCATGGGTGACATCGACGGCGATCGCCACGTGGGGGTCGACGCCGTAGCAACTCGTCTGTGCGCCCCGCAGGCCGATCTCCTCCTGCACAGTCGACGCCACGAAGAGCGCGCAGGGCAGGGGCCCGGCGGCCACCGCCCGGCGAAACCCCTCGAGCACCGCCCACAGCCCCACCTTGTCGTCCATCGCCACCGAGCAGGCGAGGTTGTGACGAAGCTGCCGCACCTCCAGTTCGAGCGTCACTGCGTCGCCGACGCGGACCACGCTCTCGCAGTCGGCCTTGTTTTCAGCCCCGATGTCGATCCACAGATCCTTCATCTTCGGGATCACCTTCCGCTCCTCCTCCGTGAGCAGATGGATCGGCTTGCGGGACATCACGCCCGTCACCGGGCCCGAAGCCGTCCAGATGGCGACGCGGGAGCCGACGAGTTGAATGGGATCCCAGCCGCCGATCGGCTGCACGGAGATGAATCCGTCCGCGTCGATGTATTGAATGATCAGGCCGATCTGGTCGCAGTGGCCCGCCAGCAGCATCCGCGTGGCCGCGGCGGCATTTTTCGCACCGATGACGTTGCCGTGGGAGTCGGTCGTGACGGTGTCGGCGCAGCCGGCGAGATACTCGCGGACCAGGTGCTGGATCGGCTGCTCGTAGCCAGAGGGGCTCGGGGTCTTGAGGAGGCGAAACAGAAACTCACGAGCGGCGGATTCCAAGGCAGTCACTCCAAAAGGGCAAGCGGATGCTCGGCGTCACGGTACAGGGCCGCCGCGACGCCCTGCAACCAGATCGAGGCAGACGACGTGATACTCGTCGAGGGAAAGGCCCGCTGGGCCCGGAACCTGCCGGGACCCGGTGATGAACAGCCGCTTTCGCGACAACACCGGCGCCGTCCAGCATGGGTGGTCGAACTCGGCAAACTTCACCCGGCTGATTTCGCAGAAAGACTCCGGGTCGGCTTTCACGAGTGCCAGCGTCCCGCGTTCCCCCATGACGATCAGATGGCCGTCTGCCAGAATCGCCGAGCCGCGGCCATAAAAAGGCGGCTCTGCGCGAGCCCGCCACATCACCTTCCCGTCCTCCGTCCGAATGCAGCGGAGATCTGCGCCGGCCTCGTTGCGGCCGCTGAACCCATACAAGTAGCCATGGTGCTCGATCGCGGTCGACCAGTGGGTCTGCATGGCATCGACATCCTGCCAGGCCACTTCGGCCGACCGTCCGTCGGGGGCCACTCTCAGCAGCATCGCGCCGGTGTCGTACGCCGCCGAGAGAAAAACCCGCTCGCCGAGTACGACCGGACAGGCGGCATTGACCGAGTCGTGGAGCGTCGAGCGAAACCAGACACTGAAGTGGATGGAGCCCGTTTCCGGATCGAGGGAGACGAGGCCCGGCCGGAGGAAACAGAGCAGGTGCTGCTTGCCGTGGATGGTGGCGAGGATCGGCGAGGCATAGCTGGCCAGTTTGGCAGGCGGCCGGTCTCGCTGGATGCGAACCGGCGGATCGGGAAAATCCTCGGAGCCGACGCTTTCCCAGAGTGTTTTCCCGGTCGCGGCGTCGAACGCCACGACTCCCGACCGCGGCTGCCCGCCCAGCATCACGAGCAGCCGGTCACCGTGGAGCACGGGCGTTGAACCGACGCCAAAGAAGGGCTGCGGAATGTCGAAGTCCTTGGCCGTGTCGCGCTGCCAGATCTTCGCACCAGTCGTGATGTCGAGGCAGGTGAGCTTTCCTTCAGCGCCGAAGGTATAGCACCGGGTCGCCGTGAGCACGGGCGAGCAGCGCGGCCCGCCGTTGTAGCCGTAGGGATCCGCGAACCGTGTCGGGGAGGCAAACTGCCAGCGGGTTTCACCGGTATCTGGGGTGAGGCATTCCACCACTTCCTCGTCCCCCTGGCGGTGGAAAATGACAAGCCTGTCACCGAGTACGCTCGGAGCGGCGTAGCCCGCGCCGACTTTTTTCTTCCAGAGCACAGGCGGACCCTGTTCGGGCCAGCGCGGCAGGAGCCCGGTCTCGGCGGAGACGCCGTTGCCGCGCGGACCAAGAAATCCTGGCCAGTCAGCGCCGGCGTGGCCGGCCGGAGATTGCCCAAGGCCAGCACTCGCCGGCCCCAGCAGGACCGCGGCGGCCATGAGGAGAACTCGCGGCAGTCGCAGGCAAGCTCGTTTACGTGGGGTCATGGTGTGGGCAACGTCTCTTCTGGAACTCATCGGTACGAGCCGAGCGCGATGGCAAACGCCTCACCACTATCGTGAAAAATACCATCAAGATCGAGGTCGTCGTCAGCGACGGCCGGGAACTGGGACCGTCGTACGAGAACCAGCTCGCGCTTGGGGCTTCCTGGCGGCATCCGATCGTGAGGAGCCGGTCGGGGGCACGCGCAGCCGCCTGGGAATCTTTGCGACTCACGAGCGACGCCCCGGCGGCCAAGCGGGCATCCTGTAGCAAAATCCCCCGGCGGCGAGCATGTCACCGCCGGCGAACCATTCCGGCACCGCATCGAGGCGGCCCGCATTCCCCGCGCTTGCGATTGGGGCTTCTTGAGGCAACGCGACGCCTCGTATTCATGAGGGAGCAGGACGACGCGGAAGACACGCATTTCCGCAGGTCGCCGGCCGCGCCGGGACGAAAATCGCCCCGATCTGCCGGCCCGCCCACCTTCGCTTTCCGCCGTGGGCTAGGCTCATTACGATCCTCATCTCTCACCTGCGAAAGCATTCTTTCCCATGACTTCTTCGGCAAAGCCCGTCCGCGTCGGTGTCGTCGGCCTCGGCACCGTCGGATCGGGCGTGGTCCGCCTGCTCGTCGAGTCGGCCGACCACATCACCCGCCAGGCCGGGCGGCCGATCCTTGTGGAGCGGGCGGTCTGCCGCGACCCGGCCCGCGACCGGGGCCTGCGGCTGCCGGCCGACCGGGTGTCGACCGACATCGGCACCGTCTCCCGCGACTCGTCGATCTCGGTCGCTGCGCTGCTTGTCGGCGGCCTCGAGCCGGCGAGGTCAATGATGGTGGAACTGCTGGAGAACGGAAAGGACGTGGTCACCGCCAACAAGGCGCTCTTGGCTGAGCACGGCCCGGAACTCTTCGAGCTCGCCCGTCGCAAGGGCCGGTCGATCGCCTTCGAGGCGGCCGTCGCCGGCGGCATTCCGATCGTGGCCGCGATCGGTGAATGTCTGGCGGCCAATCGCATTGAGAGCATCCGCGGCATCCTGAATGGCACCAGCAACTTCATTCTTTCGAAGATGGAGGAGGACGGGGCCGGTTACGCGGAGGTTCTTCAGCTCGCGCAGGCCAAGGGCTATGCCGAGGCCGATCCCGCGATGGACGTCGACGGCACCGACGCGACCCAGAAGCTCGCGATCCTCGCGCACCTCGCCTTCGGAGTGTGGGTGCCATGGGGCGAGATCCCGCGAACCGGCATCGAGGGCGTGGACAGCGATCTGATGAGCCATGCCGCTGAGCTCGGCTACCGCATCCGGCTGGTAGCGGTGGCCAGCCGCAGCGACGGCAAACTCGCGATGCGGGTGGCGCCAACGCTGGTAAAAATCGGCACGCCGCTCGCAGAGACGCGGGGCGCCTTCAACGCCGTGAGCATCGTCGGCGATGCTGTGGGCCGGATGTTCTTCCACGGTTTGGGCGCCGGGCAGATGCCCACCGCGTCGGCCGTCGTCGCCGACATCATCGACACCGTCGTGGGCCGCGCCGCGATCACCTTCCGGACCACCGGCGTGCTCGACGCCGACAGCCCGGCCGCGCGAATCAGCGGCATCGACATGACGGAGAAGCATTTTCTGCGGGTCTGCGTCAACGACCGGCCGGGCGTGCTCTCGCGGATCACGGGCATTCTCGGCGAGCACGGCATCTCGATTGCCTCGGTCATTCAGCACGATCCGTCCGGGGCGGCCGGCGGCGTGGTGCCACTGGTGATCATGACTCACGCCTGCGGCACGACGGCGATCCAGAAGGCCGTCGCCCACATCGACGCGTCGGATGTCGTCTCCGGCAGGAGCGTCTGCCTGAGCGTGCTTGACGACTGACGGCACCATGGAGGGCCCCGAGTGAAATACCTGATCGTGATCCCCGACGGCGCTGCCGACACCCCGCAGACGTCTCTCGGCGGCAAGACGCCTTTCCAGGCGGCTCATACGCCCGCGCTCGACGCGCTTGCCGCCCGCGGCCGCGTGGGGCTCACCAATCACGTGCCGGAGAGCCTTCCGCCGGGCTCCGAAGTCGCCTGCATGAGCCTGATGGGCTACGACCCACTGGCCTTCTTCACGGGGCGTGCGCCACTTGAAGCCGCCGCCCAGGGGATCACGCTCGGGCCCGATGACTGGGCCGTGCGGTGCAACCTCGTCACGATCACGGATCAGGCGATGGCAGACTTCACTGCCGGCCACGTGACAACAGCGGAGGCAACGGAACTGCTGGCCGCGGCGCAGCGGGGCCTCGCCGCCGACTTTCCCAAGCTCGCAGCGAACTGGTCGTTCGTGCCCGGCGTGAGCTACCGCAACCTGCTCCTCTATCGGGGCACCGCCGCTGCGGCACCATTCGACGATAGCCTCCGGGCGACGCCGCCGCACGATCTGATGGACAAGTCGGTCGTCGACGATTTTCCCCGCGGCACCGGCAGCCGGTTGCTCACCGAGATCATGTCGCGAAGCGCCGCCTGGCTCGAGGGGCATCCCGTCAACAAGGCCCGCATGGCCGCCGGCGTGCGTCCGGCAACGCACGTCTGGCTGTGGGGCGTGGGCCGGGCACCAGCGCTCGAGCCGTTCACGGCGAAGTACGGCATGTCGGGCACGATGATCACCGCGGTCGACCTGCTTCGCGGCCTCGCGGCCCTCGCGGGTTGGAAGCGGCTGGAGGTGCCGAGCGCCACCGGCTATCTCGACACCGACTACGCGGCCAAGGGCAGGGCGGCGATCGCAGAGTTCACCGTCGCCGATCTCGTCTGCGTGCACGTCGAGGCCCCGGACGAGGCGAGCCACGAGGGAGACGCCGCCGCGAAGGTCAAAGCAATCGAGGAGATCGACGCGAAGATCGTCGCCCCGCTCGTGGCCCATCTGGCCACAAGCGGCGAGCATCGCATCCTCGTCTGCCCCGATCACCCGACCTTTATCGCCACCAAGACGCATTCCCGCGGGCACGTGCCCTTCGTGATGGCCGGCTCCGGGATCACCCGCTCCGGACAGGCGACCTACGATGAGGTCGCCGCGGCCGCAAGCAGCCAGCGGATCGAGCCGGGCTGGAAGCTGATGGGTGAGTTTTTGAAAACGAAGTCGAAGACGGTTTCCTGAGCGGCGCGGAAGCGCAGGAGTCGAAGAGCAGATGGCCCTCGTCGTGCAGAAGTTCGGCGGCACCAGCGTTGCCGACGCATCCAAGATCAAGGCGGCCGCCCAGAAGGCGATCATGCGTCATCAGGCCGGCGACCAGGTCGTGGTCGTGGTCAGCGCGATGGGCCACCAAACCGACATTCTCGTCGACCTTGCCAAGCAGATCAGCGACCGACCCAGCGCCCGCGAGATGGACATGCTCCTCTCCACGGGCGAGCAGGTGAGCGTGGCGCTGTTTGCGATAGCGGTGCAGGCGGCGGGCTACAAGGCCGTGAGCCTCACCGGGTCTCAGATCGGAATTCGCACCGACTCGACCCATACCAAGGCCCGGATCAGATCGATCTCAACCGACAACGTCAAGCAGCTGCTCGACACGGGGGCGATCGTCATCGCCGCTGGCTTTCAGGGGATCGATCAGAACGGCAACATCACGACGCTCGGCCGTGGCGGCTCTGACACCACGGCCGTCGCCCTCGCCGCCGTCCTCAACGCCGATCTGTGCGAGATTTATACCGACGTCGACGGCATCTACACGACCGATCCGCGGGTGCTCTCCGACGCGCGGCGGCTGGGTTCGATCTCCTACGACGAGATGCTAGAACTGGCGAGCCTCGGCGCGGGCGTGATGCACCCCCGGTCAATCGAGTTCGCCAAGAAGTTCGGTGTGAAGGTGGTGGTGCGGTCGAGTTTCAAGGACATGCCCGGCACGCTGATCCTCGCCGCGGACCAGGCGGTGCGGCGGCCCGTGAGCGGCGTGGCACTCGCCAAGGATGAGGCCCGCATCACGCTGGAGGGCGCGCCCGACCAGCCGGGCTCCAGCCACTCACTCTTTTCGACACTGGCTGATTCGGGTATCGCGGTCGACATGATCGTGCAGAACGTGGGGCAGGCGGGCCGGGCCGACATCTCGTTCACCGTGCCGGAAGAGGACCTCGCCGAGGCTCTCGAACGGACGACTCGGGTGGCGAAGGCCATCGGCGCCGCGGGCGTGTCTCACGACGGCGAGATGGCCAAGGTATCGGTTGTGGGCGTGGGAATGGAGGCCGAGGAGGGGGTCGCGGGGCGGATGTTCTCCGCGCTCTCCGCCGAGAAGATCAACGTGCACATGATCACGACGAGCGAAATCAAGATCTCGGTGCTCGTCGGCCGCGCAGATGGCCCCGCCGCGGTCCGGGCCGTCCACAGGGCCTTTGCGCTCGAAGCGGCTCATGGCGAGCCGGCCTCGTCCGCGGGCGGGCCGCTGCCAAAGTCGAGCCCGCTCGACGTGGTTCGCAGGCTCGAGGGTATGGAAGACCTCGCGATCGAGGACTGCCTGCTCGACTCGTCGCAGGCTCTCTTGACCTTCACCGACCTGCCCGACACGCCCGGTGTGGCTGCCGATGTCTTCGAGGAGATTGGTAGGGCGGGCCTTCTCGTCGACATGATCGTGCAGAGCAACCCGCGGGACGGCCGCGCGGAAATCTCGTTTACGGTACCCGCAGCGAGCCGTGAAAAGGCCATCGACATCGCCGGCAGAATCGCCGCAGCCCGGGGGGCTGGCGTGGCCGACGTGCCGCACGTGGCCAAGCTTTCGATCACGGGCGTCGGTATCCGCAGCCACGCTGGCGTCGCCGACCGGCTCTTCAAGCCACTCGCCGATGCGGGGATCAACCTCGACCTCGTGAGCACCAGCGAAGTGCGGCTCAACGTGATCGTCGCCGCCGAGCACG
Organism: Planctomicrobium piriforme; assembly: GCA_945869735.1. Lineage (GTDB taxonomy): Bacteria > Planctomycetota > Planctomycetia > Pirellulales > UBA1268 > QWPN01. The sequence goes on along the minus strand of CAMBPQ010000030.1, from coordinate 5,442 downwards.
GCGCAAGGTCACTGGAACTGCTCCGCAAGGCGTTTGGAGTCTGAACGGAGTCAGCCGGCGCCGAGCACGCTCTCCAAAACCTCATCCGATACGTAGATCGGCAGGTTCGGCTCGCAGGTCACCGCCACGGCGATCGCGTCGGACGGTCGGGAGTCGATCTCGACCACCTCGCCGTCCTTGAGGACGCGAATCACGGCGAAGTAGGTGTGTTCCTTGAGCTCCGAGATCACGACGTCCTGAAACTCTCCACCGAGAAGTTCGACGGATGCCACGAGCAGGTCATGCGTGAGCGGCCGGGGCGATTGGTGATTCTTCACCCGGCGATCGATGCTTGTCGCCTCGAAGAGACCAATGAGGATCGGAAACGTGCGATCGCCCTCGACCTCCTTGAGGTAGACCACCTGCTGGTCATTAATCTCGCTGATGATGATCCGCGAGAGTTCCATCTGGACGCTCATGACCCGGACTCCACACGAGGAACGGCGGGTGGCGCGTCCGTCCGGCTGCGGCACCCCGTATGCCTGAAGTGTAGCCGATGGCGGCTGCCCTGTCCCCGCGCCGCCGTTTTCGACCGCCGTCAACACTCGCACACGATCCGCTGGCTGCCGAGGCCGTCGATCGCGAGCGTGACGACGTCGACCACCTGCCTGATGACGTGTACAGTTATCTCTGTTGTACGACTCTGCTCCGCGAGCCTCCCGTGTCACATACTGCCTGGCTTCCTTCGTCGTTTGCGATCTCTCGTCGTCGGCTACTCGGCACGGCTGCGGGGTCGCTTGCGTTCGGCCTCCTCGGTGAGGCTGGGGCGACCGCCGTCGCTAAGCCCCGGCGGGTCGGGCTGATCGGCGCCGGCTGGTATGGCAAAAGCGACCTCTGGCGGCTTGTGCAGGTGGCCCCGATCGAGATCGCGGCCATCGCCGACCCCGATCGCAACCAGCTTTCCAGCGCCGTCGAGATCGCGAAGCAGCGACAGAAGTCGGGGACGGCCCCGCGGACCTACGGCGACTATCGGAACATGCTCGCTGCGCACGAGTTCGACATCGTGCTCATCGGCTCCCCCGACCACTGGCACGCCCTTCACGGGATCGCTGCCATGGAGGCGGGGGCTGATGTCTACCTCCAGAAGCCGATCAGCGTCGATGTGCTCGAAGGCGAGGCGATCCTCGCCGCTGCCCGCCGGCTCGGCCGCGTCGTGCAGATCGGCACGCAGCGGAGGAGCACGCCCCACCTTATCGAGGCCCGCCGCAAGGTCGTCGAGGCGGGGCTCTTGGGGAAGGTGCGCCATGTCGACATGTGCTGCTACTACCACATGCGGGCCGACGGCAGTTCGTCCGAGGAGCCGGTCCCCGACTTCCTGGACTACGAGATGTGGACCGGCCCGGCGCCGCTGCGAACCTACGACGGTCTGCCCCACGGCCGCTGGTGGCGGACGTTCATGGAATACGGCAACGGCATCATGGGCGACATGTGCGTTCACATGCTCGACACCGTCCGCTGGATGCTCGGCCTCGGCTGGCCGCGCCGGATCAGCTCGCAGGGGGGCATCTACGTGCAGACCGGCGGCAAGTCGACCATCGCCGACACGCAGTCGGCCGTGTTCGAATACGACGATCTCGAGTGCGTGTGGCAGCACCGCAGCTGGGGCGTGCCGCCCGATCCCGACTATCCGTGGGCTTTCTTCCTGCACGGCGAGAAGGGGGTGCTGAAGGGGAGCACCATGCAGGCGGAGTTCGTGCCGCACGATCCCAAGGGGGAGCGGCTACGGTTCGCCTGCGTCTACGAGAAGGAGCAGTTTCCGGAGGACAAGACCGAAGCGGGTATCGAACTCAACGCGGCCCCCGCCACCCGCCGCCACATGCTCGACTTCCTCGCAGCGATCGACAGCCGCGGCCGCCCGGTCGCCGACGTGGCCGACGGTCACATCTCGTCGGCGAGTTGCATCCTAGCGAATGTCGCGATGCAGCTCGGACGGCCGCTGGCCTATGATCCCGTCACTCGAAGCGTGTCGGGCGACGCCGAGGCGACGGCGCTCCTGGCCCGCGCCTACCGCGGGCCGTGGGTGCGGCCCACGGTAGACTGACGCCGTCGCGATGAGACCATCCGCCAACACCGCCGCCCGCCTTTCCCGCCGCGGCTTTCTCGGAACGGCCGCCGCGCTCGGCTCCGCGGCCCTGGCCGGCGGCGTCGAACCGGCCGCCGTGCCCCGCCGCGGTATCAAGCTCGGCTTCGACAACTTCGCCATCCGCGGGCTCGGCCTCGATGCCCGGCAACTCGTCGACCATGCTGTCGCGCTCGAATGTGACTCGGTCTTCATCACCGATTTCGGACCCTTTCAAGGGAAGGTGGACGACTACTCGCTCGGCGAGATCCGCCGCCACGCGGCCGACCGCGGGATCGACCTCGTGCTCGGCTCGTGGAGCATCTGCCAGAGTTCGACGACGTTCAAACCCGACTGGGGCACGGCCGAGGAGCACCTCGCGCTCGGCATCCGCATGGCCAAGGCCTTGGGCTCGCCCGCCTTCCGTGTGATCCTCGGCAACGCAGCCGACCGGCTGACACCGGGCGGCATCGACGCCCGGATCGCCGACACGGTGAAGGTGCTGCAGGCCGTCAGCTCGCAGGCGGCCGACGCCGGCGTGAGGATCGCGGTGGAGAACCACGCCGGCGACATGCAGTCGCGGGAATTGCTGCGGCTCGTCGAGGAGGCTGGGCCCGGTGTCGTGGGCGTGAACTTCGACTCGGGCAACGCCTGCTGGGCCCTCGAGGATCCGCTCGACGCACTGAGGCGGCTCGCCCCGCACGTGGTGACGACGAGCCTCCGCGACTCGATGCTCTGGGAGGCCGACGGCGGCGTTGCCGTGCAATGGACGGCAATGGGGGATGGCTGCACCGACCTGCCTGCGTTCTTCCACCATTTCGCGCGGCATTGTCCCGGCGTGACCGTCCACATCGAAACGATCTCCGGCTTCGCGAAGACGTTCGCGGTGCGCGACCGCGGCTTCTGGGCGGCCTACCCCGAGGCGAGGGCCGCCGACCTCGCGGCGTTTCTCGACCTGGCTGCAAAGGGGCGACGGCTCGAACCGTTCCGTCCCGATCCGACGCGGCCACGGGAGGAATGCGACCGGGAATTTCAAGAGGCGGAGCTCGCCCGTAGCCTCACCTACTGCCGCGCGAAGCTCGGCCTTGGCCTCCGCGGCTGACACAGCCGCTTGGTACCCCACGTGAACAGAACCCGGCTTCCAAGCCGGACCACGACGCACCGTGACAAGATCCCCCGCGCGTGGATCTCGCCCGGATCAACGACATCTGGGAGCAATGGCGGACCGGCTGCGACTCACCACCGAGATGCCTCGGGCCACGGGCGGGCCGCTTGGGCGGCACGTGCGTTGTGGGGTACGATTCGGACTCGCGGCGTTTCCGCGAATCAACCACTCATGCTCAGCTTTAGGAGAGGTAGCCGTTTTTATGACGCCGCACGGCCGTTTCGTATCGCTCGCCCTCACACTCCCTCCGGCCCCGAAGCCCGTGGGCGTCTACAAGCCGTGCCTGGTCGTGGGGCCGCATCTCTCCGTCTCGGGCCACGGTCCGCTCCTGCCCGACGGCACGCTCATGCGGGGCCGCGTGGGCCGCGACCTCGACGCCGACGGCGGCAAGCAGGCCGCCCGGCAGGTGGGGCTCACGATGCTCTCCACGCTGATCGCCACCCTCGGCGGCCCCGCGTTCATCAAGGGGGTCCGCGGACCCTGCGGCTCTGCGGCTGGCTCAAGCTCATGCCTTCCGGCGGCGTCACGCTCGACGAGGCCAATCTCAAGGCCTGGTTCGCCGCAGGGGTGTTCTGCGTGGGGATGGGGTCGCACCTCATCGATGCGGAAATGCTCAAGGCGGGCCGCTTTGCGGAACTCACCGAACGCACCCGTCGGCTCATGACGATCCTCGCGGAGATTTAGCCTGTGCCGCCGCTGGTCATCATCGCCGTCGCGATCGCGCTGCTCGTGGTGCTCGTCGCCTGGGCGAAGGTACATCCGTTTCTGGCATTCATCCTCATCTCGGCCGGGGCGGCGGTCGCCCTCGGCATGCCGCTGGCCGACGTGCCGGCCGCCGTGCGGAAGGGGATCGGCGACATCCTGGGGTCGCTCGCGATCGTGATTGTCAGCGGGGCGATGCTCGGCAAGCTTGTCGTCGAGAGCGGCGCGGCCCAGCGGATCGCCGATGTGCTCGTGGGTGGGTTTGGTGAGAAGCGGATGGCCTGGGCGATGGCCCTCACGGGGTTCATCGTCGGCATCCCGCTCTTCTATGGCGTGGGCTTCGTGCTCATGGTGCCGATCATCTTCGCGGTGGTGGACCGCTATCGGTTGCCGCCGCTAATCGTGGCGCTGCCGGCACTTGCCGCCCTGAGCGTGGCCCATGGTCTCTTGCCGCCCCACCCAGCGCCAACGGCGCTGGTTGCGACTTTTCATGCGAACATCGGGCTCACGCTGCTCTACGGCCTCGTGATCGCCGTGCCGGCGCTCGTGCTCGCGGGCCCGGTGTTTGCCAGGGTGGTGGCTTCGATCCCCGCCCGGCCGCTGGCCGGGATGGAAGCGAAAGCCATGCCGGAATCGCAGCTGCCAGGAGCCGCGATCAGCATTGTCACAGCCCTCCTGCCGGCCGTTTTGCTGTTGCTCACCACGATCGTCGGCAGCCTTCTGCCGGCCAACTCGCAGGCTGCGGCGCTCGTGAAGTTTGTCTCCGATCCGGACGTTGTGATGCTCACGGCGCTCGCCTTCGCGACGGTCACGCTCGGCCTCGCGCGGGGCCGCTCGCTTGCAGCAGTCATGAACACGTTCGCCGCAGCGATCGGCGATGTGGCCTCGATCCTGCTCGTCATCGGCGGGTCGGGAGCGTTTAAGGAGGTGCTCGTCAAAAGCGGTGTCAACACGCAGATCGGTGCGGCCCTGCAGGGCCTGCCGCTCGATCCGCTCATCCTCGCCTGGCTCGTGACGGCGACGATCCGGGTGTGCGTGGGCTCAGCCACGGTAGCGGGGCTCACGGCCGCCGGCCTACTCGCACCCCTGGTGGCCGAGGGCGGGGCGGACCCCAACCTGATGGTGCTCGCGATCGGCTCCGGGAGCCTCGCCCTCTCCCACGTCAACGACGCGGGCTTCTGGCTCTTCAAGGAGTATTTCAACGTCAGCCTCACCGACACGCTCAAGAGCTGGACCGTGATGGAGACGATCGTCTCGGTCGTAGGGCTCGCAGGCGTGCTCGTGCTGGCAAGAGTGATCTAAGAAAGAAGGTCCTTCGGGGAACTTTGTGGGCGTGGGGTTGCCCATGCAGTGCGCCCGTGGGGTCGCGGGCGAAACGGTGCCGGATTGGTTCACCGGCGGTGACATGCTCCTCACGATCAAGAATCGGTTCGATCATCCGTGCAGCTTGCCTCCCGTCAGGAAGCCCCAAGCGCGA